>NZ_AKJR01000115.1:0-7930 GCF_000282235.1 Pseudomonas sp. GM24
CTCGCGATAGCGGTGTGTCAGTTTAATCAATGTTGACTGATACACCGCTATCGCGAGCAGGCTCACTCCTACAGGGGGTCTTCGTCCGTTAGAAAATTTGGGTGAACAGCCAGTAGAGGCTGCCCGACAGCAGAATGGCGGCGGGCAGCGTCAGCACCCACGCCATCAACAGATTGCGGATGGTCTTCATCTGCAACCCGCCACCGTTAGCGACCATGGTCCCGGCCACACCCGAGGACAAAACATGGGTCGTCGACACCGGCAAACCAAACATGTCCGCCGCACCGATGGTCAGCATCGCCACGGTTTCCGCCGAGGCGCCCTGCGCATAGGTCAGATGGGTCTTGCCGATCTTCTCGCCGACCGTCACCACAATCCGTTTCCAGCCAACCATGGTGCCCAACCCGAGCGCGATGGCCACGGCGATTTTCACCCACAGCGGAATAAACCGCGTGGCGTTGTCGATCTGCTGTTTGAACAACTGCAGTTTGCCGCTGGTGTCGGCGTCGAAATTGCCGACCTTGTTCTTGTCCATCAGGCGAATGCTTTCGCTGGCCAGGTACATGTCGTTACGCACGTTGCCCATGGCTTCGGCCGGGACTTTCGCCAGCGAACCGTAGCCTTTGACCTCTTCGCCGATGTGCCCGGTGAGGGCGGCAAGGGCGGGGATCAGTTGTGGCGTGGCGTCCTTGCTGCGCACGTAATCGGAGAGCACTGCACGCGGATCGGCGGGCGTCGGCAGCGGGGCACTTTTCACCAGCGCTTGCTGGGTGACTTGCGCCACGGCGGCGAACTGCAGCGATTGTTCTTCCGGCATGGTGCGGTTCAAGGCGTAAGCCATCGGCAGCGTGCCGACCAGAATCAGCATGATCAGGCCCATGCCTTTCTGGCCGTCGTTGGAGCCGTGGGCGAAGGACACGCCGGTGCAGGTCAGAATCAGCAGACCGCGAATCCACCATGGCGGCGGGGTATTGCCTTCCGGAGCCTTGTACAGCGAACGATTTTTCACGAAGGCGCGCAGCGCCAGCAGCAACAGCGCCGCGCAACCGAAACCTACCAGCGGCGACAGCAGCAAGGCGTAACCGATTTTAGTCGCCTGCGCCCAATCGACGCCGCTGGTGCCGTCACGGCCGTGCATCAACGCATTGGCCACGCCGACACCGATGATCGAGCCGATCAAGGTGTGTGACGACGACGCCGGCAAACCCAGCCACCAGGTGCCGAGGTTCCACAGGATCGCCGCGATCAGCAGGGCGAAAATCATCGAGAAACCGGCGGAAGAACCGACCTGCAGAATCAATTCCACTGGCAGCAAAGCGATGATGCCGAACGCCACCGCGCCGCTCGAAAGCAGCACACCGAGGAAGTTGAAGAAACCCGACCAGACCACCGCCACGTTCGGCGGCAGCGAGTGGGTGTAGATCACCGTCGCGACGGCGTTGGCGGTGTCGTGGAAACCGTTGACGAACTCAAAGCCCAGGGCAATCAGCAGCGCCACACCGAGCAACAGAAACGGCGTCCACGTGGTGACCACCGTGCCGAGTTCGTGCATGTCGTGCATCAGGCTGTAGGCGGTGAACAGCATCCCCATGGCCAACACGGCGAAAAAGATCACGTAGGTGAACGGACCGGTTTTCTTGTCGAGGGCTGGCCTGCCACTGTGGGCGGACGTGGGGCTGACGGTCAGGGAGGGAGTAGCCATGGCAGGACAATCCTGAGCGAGGGAAGGAATGTCGCCCATGATCGTTGCAGAATGTTACAGAGAGACTGCGCCATGTCAGTGTTTGGCTGAATACCCCAACCGTCGGTCTTCTGCTCGTTCCCACGCTCTGCGTGAGAATGACGCCCGGGACGCTCCGCGTCCCCTGTGACGCAGAGCGTCACTCGATGCATTCCCACGCAGAGCATGGGAACGAGCGTTGAGGCGTCAATAATCCCCGCGCTTGCGAAACGCCCAACGCCCGGCAATCACGGTAAACGTCGCCACCAGTGCGACCAAAATCCAGAACCCTTCCGGATCCTGCGACAACGGCACCCCGCCCACATTCATCCCGAAAAAACCGGCAATGATGTTGATTGGCAACGCAAGCACAGTCACCACCGTCAAAGTAAACAGCGTGCGGTTGCTCTGTTCGTTGAGGTTGGCGGCGATCTCTTCCTGCAGCAGTTTGATCCGCTCACCCAGTGCAGTGAGGTCGTTGATGATCAGCGCAAACTCCTCGGTGGATTTGCGCAGTTCCTTGACGTCCTCCTTCTGCAACCAGGGCGGCGGCCGATTGAGCAAACGCAATAACGAACCCGGCTCCAGCGCCAACAGCCGTTGCAGACGCACCAGCACCCGCCGGTTGGCGCCGAGTTCGGCACGGTTGGTCGACAGCCGCGAGGAGAGCAATTCATCCTCGACCTGATCGACGCTCATGCTGGTCTTGCGCACGATCTGCGTCAGCACTTCGCCTTGATCGCGCAGCAGATGCACAAGCAGTTCCGAGGGGGAACGAAAGCGCTCGCCGGCCTTCACCGACGAGCGCAGTTTGTCCACCGAATGCAGCGGTTGCAGACGCGCACTGACGATCAGTTTGCTGCGCACACAAACCCACAGCGTCGACACGTCCGAGGAGACCATGCTGCTGAGGTTGAACACCACATCGTTGACCACCGCCAACAACGCCGAATCGACATGCTCGATGCGCGTCGAGCGCGAGCCTTCGTGCAGCGCCTCGAAAAACTCTTCGGGCAATTGCAGATGACTTTTCATCCAGCGCTCGCACGCCGCATGCGCCAGATTGAGGTGCAGCCAAAGGAATTCACCGCTGTCGCTGTCGTCCTGCAAACAGCGCAACGCTGTGGCCGAATCGACTTCGCGACCACGTTCGCCGGGCAGGAAGCGATAGCCATAGAGCAGGCCGAACAGATCGGGGTCGCGATGGCTGATATCGAGGCTGTGGTTCATGAAGGCTCGCTGCGAGGAGGGGGCGTCGGTCGCGCAAATGGCAGGTTCACTGAGCCACATCATCGCAATGTCACATGACGTTTATGTGACAGCAAAGTGACGTCAAATCAGCGACTTACCGACGGTCGGATTTTCTTCAAGAAGCGCTCTGGCGCGCCGATCACAGGTGCGTTAGGTTGCGCGCCATTGGCCATGAACCAAGGCTCGCCGACATGGATGTCCGGCAAAATTTCACGCCTTACCGGGCGTGCCTCATCCCTGTCCTGAGTATCTTGCGATGCTGCAAAAATCCCTGAGAACGCAAATTCTCGCCCTGCTGAGCGGCAGCCTGTTGGCGGTGCTGTTGATTGCCCTGGCCTGTTTTCATTTCCTGTCCAACGGCGTGCAGAGTTACAGCCAGTTGATCGCCGGTCCCTTGCACACTTCGCAATTGATCGACGAGGCGAACCTGCAATTCAAGGTGCAGGTGCAGGAATGGAAAAACGTGTTGTTGCGCGGCAAGCAGCCGGCGGATCTGGCCAAGTACTGGGGGCAGTTCGAAGACCGTCAGCGCGATGTGCAGAACATCCTCGGTGAACTGGCCGGCCAGAAAGGTCTCGAGCCGAGCCTGAAAAACCGCATCGAACGTTTGCGTGATGAGCATCGTCAGTTGGGTTCTGCCTATCAGAAGGGCCGCGATGCCTACGTGGCTGCCGGTGGTGATCCGACGGCAGGTGACGCGGCGGTCAAAGGCGTTGACCGTGCCGCCAGCGATCAGATGAGCGAACTGGTCGCCGAGTTGCGCAAGCAAGGCACCGCGCAGTCGGCGCTGATCAGTGCCGAGGCTGATCGCACTGTGTGGCTGGGGCTGTTGGTGATGCTCGCGTCGGGTCTGCTGATCGGCCTGTTGAGCCTGTGGCTGGTCAACCGCAACCTGGTCGAGCCGATCCGTAAACTGATCGATTACGTCACCCAATTGAGTCGCGGCAAACTGGCCGAACGTGTGGTCAGCGACCGTCAGGATGAACTGGGCAATCTCGCTGCTGCCGCCAACACCTTGCGTGATTTTCTCGCCGAAACCTTCACCCGTCTGCAGCGCAGTGCCAGCGATCTGGACAGCGCCAGCGGCGAGTTGAACGCGATCGCCACGACCATGGCTGGCGGCACCAACGAGCAGTTCAACCGCACCGATCAAGTCGCTACGGCCATGAACGAAATGTCCGCCACCGCGCAGGAAGTGGCGCGTCACGCCGCCGATGCCGCGCGTGCGGCCGACGATGCTGATCAGTCCGCCCAACAGGGTGAAAAGGTCATGCAGAGCACCATCCACTCGATCACGCAGATGCGCGGCGAAATCGCCAATACCGCCACGGTGATTCGTCGTCTGGAAGCCGACAGCGGCCGCATCGGCAAGGTGCTGGAAGTGATTCGCGGCATCGCCGAGCAGACCAATCTGCTGGCACTCAACGCCGCGATTGAAGCGGCGCGGGCCGGTGAAGCCGGGCGTGGTTTTGCGGTGGTTGCCGATGAAGTGCGCAACCTCGCACAACGCACCGCCGAGTCGATCATCGAGATCAACCAGATCATTCAGAGCGTGCAGACCGGCGCGGTGGATGCGGCGCAAGCCATCGACAGCGGCCAGACGCGCAGTGATGAAAGCGTTGAGCAAGTGACCCAGGCTGGCGCGATGCTGGAGCGCATCACCCACGCGGTGGAAGCGATCCGCGACATGAACCGTCAGATCGCCACCGCTGCGGAAGAGCAGACCTCGGTGGCCGAGGACATCTCGCGCAACCTCACCGAGATCACGTCGATCGCCAGCACCAACCTCGACAATGTGCAGCGCACTGAAAGCGCCAGTCAGAACCTGCATAGCCTGTCGGGGCAGTTGAACGAAGTCACCGCGCGCCTCAGCGCCTGAGGTCATTGAACGTGTACCGATTCGGATACCGAGTCGGTACACAGTCGATCTCAAATTGATGCAGCCATGGTCGATGACCGGTTATCTATCACCGGCATTGGAGCCTTTCCATGGTCAGCATTACTTCAGTTTCGATCAATCAGACCGTCACGACACCCACCAGTAAAACCGCAATCAGCGACGTCGGTGACGAGACCTCGACCACGGCAGCCGCCAGCACTGGCGTGAAAGCGGACACCAGCAAAGTGGCTGCGGGCGGTGGTGCGGCACCCGCGGGTGACAGCGATTCCAGCAGTGAAGAATCGGATTCGGTGAAGGAACTGCGCAAGCAGATTGCCGAACTGCAGAAGCAATTGCAGGAGGAGCAGCAAGCGTTGCAAGCGGCGCAGGCGAAGCAGGAAAGTTCTGATGCCAAGGCGGCCGAAGTAGCCGCTGCACAGGCGCAGATCACCGCTACCTCGGCTTCCCTGTCTACCGCCACAGCCTCGCTGTTGCAGGCCTTGCAGGATTCTGACAGCAGCACTTCCGGTTCGCTGGTCAGCACCTCGGCGTGATGCCCTTCTCCCTCACCCTAGCCCTCTCCCAAGGGAGAGGGAACTGACCGTGGTGACTATTTGAGGTACGCCGACCTGAAATATCGAGGCGCATTCAGGTCTTGAGTAACCCCCGATCGGCTCCCTTTCCCCCTCGCCCCCTTGGGGGCGGTCCGACGTTTCGGGAGGGCTGGGGTGAGGGGGAGAAAATCTCACTGGCAACACATCAACCAAGCCAAACACCAGACACAAAAAAAGCCGCACGATCTTTCAATCGTGCGGCTTTTGGTGGTGCGTTCAATCAAGTGTCTTGCTTGTTGCTCAGCACTTTGCCGGTAGTTGCATCAAAGTCCACATCGAACTCTTTGCCATCAGCAGTTTTCAATTCAACTTCATACTCATAACCGTTGAAGTGGTTATCCAGGTCGGTGTCAGTAATCGTCGCACCCGGATGCAGTTTCAGCGCTTCGGCGTTCATCGACTCCAGCGACTTGATTTTGCCCGACTTAACCAGTTCAGGAATCTGGTCAACGCGAACATCAGCCTGGGCCAGGCCAGCGGTAAGAGTCAGGGCAGCGGCGGTAAACAGGGCAGTCAAAGTTTTCATCGGTTCGTTCCTTGGGGTGATTCGTTTAAGTGGCCTCAGGTTAACCAGTGCAACTTAACTCACCCTTAAAATCCCAAAGCCAAACAAAACGGGCAAGCCATGCACCTGCACAGAACCTGTGGGAGCGTGGCTTGCCCGCGATGAAAGCGCCTTGATTTAAGATCAGAAGCCGTTGTTCTTCAGTACCTGATCAACGCTGCCGGCCGCCGGGCGTTTATAGAACTTCAACAGTTCGCTGGCACGGTTGGTGAAGATGCCGTCGACACCGGCCGCCATGACTTTCTCGAAGTCCACCGGCTCGTCGACGGTGTAGACGTGCACTAGCATGCCCTGGTCGTGGGTGTATTTATTCATCCACGGTTGCACCAGATCCGAATAGCTCTGATCGCCACCCTTGGTCAGCTTCGCCGACGGGCCGGTACCGATTGCGCCTTGGGCCTTGGCGTAATCCACCCATTGTTTGAATTCGGCTTCGGACTTCGGCTCTTGTTTGCCGTAGAAAACGTTTTTGTCTTTCTCGCCGGATTCGGCAAACGTCACTTTCGATTTTGGCTCGATGCTGCCTTCGCCCACCCACAACAGGAGGATTTTCGGCACTTGCGGCATTTCTTTTTCCAGCAGTTCGAGGCTGTTTTTCTCGAATGTTTGCAGAATCACTTTGCCTTTGCCCTGACCAACGCCCAGTGCGCTCTTCGCCAGTTTCGAACCGGCCGGGCTCAGCCAGCCGCGATCCTGCAGTTTCTCTTTCAGGTCTTTCTCGATCCCGGGAAACAGTTGCGGCTCTTTGGTCTCGATGTACAGGCCCGGCTTGTGTTGCGGATTGGCTTGGGCGATGTCGATGATTTCATCAAGGGTCAGAATTTTCAGCCCGGCGTAAGTCGGGCGCGCGCGATCCGGGTACTTGGTGTTGAACCAGCTGCCGGCGTCGAGTGTTTTCAGTTCGGCCATGGTGAACGCGGTGGCCGAGGCGTCCTTGCGATCCGGGAATTTGGTCGCAACGTCAGTGGTGCGTTGCAGGTTGTCGTCGTGCAGGGCGAACAACACGCCGTCCTTGCTGCGCTGCAGGTCCATTTCCAGGTAGTCGGCGCCCAGATCGCGGGCCAGTTTGTAGGACGCCGCAGTGGATTCCGGCGCATCGAAAGAGGCGCCACGGTGAGCGATCACCGCCGGATGCGGGATGCCGTTGGTGGCAGCGATCGCTTTCGGATCAGTCTGGCTGGCGGCGTGCGCCTGACCGAGGCCGAGCAGCAGGCTCAGGACCAGGGCGCTTTTGGTGAAAGTGGCGGGCATGTTCGAGTTCCTTTCGCAGGGCAATTTCAAAGACGTACCTTTTAACAACTGAATCGCTCGGGTGCTATCGCAGGACCGACATAAACGTATTAAAAGCGATTTTTCCTGCACTTTTGTGGCGCGGTTTGCAGTACGCTTGCCCTCGGCAGACGTCCCGGCAGAGGGCGCGCCGCTCAGTTGCCCTGCGTGTAAACCATCGATCAACTTTCGTGAGGTTTACCATGCGCATCACCTCCCAACTCATCTGCCAGGCCGCCGACGATCTCAAGGGCTTTGTCGGCCTCAACCGCAAAACCGGTCAGTACATCGTCAGATTCAGCGAAGATTCGTTCGGCATGGACGTGGCCGATGACGGCATTATTCCTGTAAACGAATTCGTCTGGGCGCCGGCGACAGCGCAGACCATGACGCTTAAACGCGAGTTGATTCAGTTGCTCCTGGATCAGCATATCGATGAGCGGATCAACATCACCGAGCCGTTGCGCGTTTATATGAGCAAAGTTGAAGTGCCGGAGATTGTCGCGGTGCGCAGTCTGGTGCGCGGCTGATATTTTTTAGTGGCTGTACCGGCCCCATCGCTGGCAAACCAGCTCCCACAAATACGGTGTGATCTTCAGAACAGCGCATAACCTGTGGGAGCTGGCTTGCCA
>NZ_AKJR01000116.1:50-20394 GCF_000282235.1 Pseudomonas sp. GM24
GCTGCGATCTTTTGATCTTTTCATCACCCATGAAAAAGCCCGCAGCGACGGCGGGCCTTTTCAGCAAGCCAGCGGCACGCCTCAGATAGGGCGGCTACCGTACTTGTTGTCTGGCTTCTTCGGCGGATCGGCGACCACATTGGCCTCCACTTCCTGCACTTTTCCGCCGCGCGACAGGAACTCTTCCATGGCCTTGGCCAGGGCGTCGCGTTCCTTGTTCTTGGCTTCAATGCTCGGCAACTCGTCTACCGACACCGCAGCCTTGGCTTTGCCTTTGGCAGCCGGGGCCGGCGTATCGTCGCCACCATCGTCGTCAGCAACGTCTTCCGCTGCTGCTTCCAGACCTTCCTCGGCCTCGTCTTCGTCGCCTACTTCGAGGTCGTCGTTTTCCAGATCATCGTCGCTCATGTTCTACCTCATGACTTGCGAAAAGCAGATTAGTTATAGACCAGCTTTGGCAACTGTCGAAAGTCGCCGTTAAAAAATCAGTAACCATTGGTGACCAACGGTTTATGCCCCTTCACCGTGCAAGGTGGCGAGGACTTTTCGGGCACCGCCATGATCACGGTGCTCGCCCAGATAAACGCCTTGCCAGGTCCCCAGTGCCAGGCGACCTGCCGAAACCGGCAGACTGATCTGGCAGCCAAGCACGCTGGCCTTGAAGTGCGCCGGGAGGTCGTCCAGGCCTTCGTCGTTATGCTCATAGCCGTCTGTTCCTTGTGGGATCAGACGATTGAAAAATCGTTCGAAGTCGCGACGTACCGCCGGATCGGCGTTCTCGTTGATGGTCAACGACGCCGAGGTATGCTGCAGCCACAAATGCAACAGACCGACCCGACACTCCCTGAGTTCAGGCAGCCCCGCGAGTAACTCGTCCGTTACCAGATGAAAGCCCCGGGGCCGTGCCCGCAGGGTTATCAGAGTCTGTTGCCACATACAGTTCTCCGAACGTTCGGGGCGCATTCTAGCGCGCTCTGGGAAAAAACAAAGGCCCTAATAATCCTGCAATGATGTAAGCCATTGGCCGCAGAAAAACGCTCGTCGTAAACACGACCAAAGCCGTACGAAAAATCCTTTCAGCTGCTCTCTCTGCGACAAATTCCAGACAAAAAAATGCCCGGCGAACCGGGCAAATTTTTTAATGCGCGTACTTACAGGTTGTAGCCGCGTTCGTTGTGTTGTGCCAGATCGAGGCCAACCGACTCTTCTTCCTCGGTCACACGCAGACCCATGACGGCGTCCAGGACCTTGAGAATGATGAAGGTGACGATCGCGGTGTAGATCACCGTGAAGCCCACGCCTTTGACCTGAATCCACACTTGCGCACCGATATCGGTAACGGTGCCGAAGCCACCCAGAGCCGGAGCTGCGAACACACCGGTGAGGATCGCGCCGAGGATACCGCCGATACCGTGCACGCCGAACGCGTCCAGGGAATCGTCATAACCGAGTTTGCGTTTCAGGGTGGTGGCGCAGAAGAAGCACACCACGCCTGCGGCCAGACCGATCACCAGTGCACCCATCGGGCCCACGGTGCCGGCAGCCGGAGTAATCGCGACCAGACCGGCCACCACACCCGATGCGATACCCAGTGCGCTTGGCTTGCCGTGGGTGACCCACTCGGCAAACATCCAGCCCAGTGCCGCAGCAGCGGTAGCAATCTGAGTGACCAGCATCGCCATGCCGGCAGTGCCGTTGGCCGCTGCAGCGGAGCCGGCGTTGAAGCCGAACCAGCCGACCCACAGCATCGCCGCGCCCATCAGGGTGTAACCGAGGTTGTGCGGAGCCATCGGGGTGGTCGGGAAGCCTTTACGCTTGCCCAGCACCAGGCAGGCAATCAGACCGGCGACACCGGCGTTGATGTGCACCACGGTGCCGCCCGCGAAGTCGAGTACGCCCCAGTCCCACATCAGACCGCCGTTGCCGGACCAGACCATGTGCGCGATCGGTGCATAAACCAGGGTGAACCAGATGCCCATGAAGATCAGCATCGCGGAGAACTTCATCCGCTCAGCGAACGCACCGACGATCAGCGCCGGGGTGATGATCGCGAAGGTCATCTGGAAGGTGATGAACACCGCCTCAGGGAACAAAGCCGCTGGGCCGGTCAGGCTCGAAGGCGTGACACCGGCGAGGAACGCCTTGCCCATGCCGCCGAAGAACGAGTTGAAGTTGACGACGCCCTGCTCCATGCCGGTGGTGTCGAACGCAATGCTGTAGCCATAAATGACCCACAGGATGCTGATCAGACCGGTAATGGCGAAGCACTGCATCATCACGGAAAGAATGTTTTTCGAGCGAACCATGCCGCCGTAGAACAGCGCCAGGCCGGGGATGGTCATGAACAGCACGAGTGCCGTCGAGGTGAGCATCCAGGCAGTGTCGCCGGAATTGAGGACTGGGGCCGCCACTTCGTCTGCCGCCATTGCAAGGCTTGGCATTACGATGGACAACAGGGCTCCTAGCCCTGCGAATTTACGCAGAGTCATATTGTTTTCTCCTGGGGCGTTGGGGTTTGTGGCGGCGTTTAAATCGCGTCGGTATCGGTTTCGCCGGTACGGATGCGAATCGCCTGTTCCAGATTGACCACGAAGATCTTGCCGTCACCGATCTTGCCGGTGTTGGCCGCCTTGGTGATCGCCTCGATCACCCGATCCAGATCCTTGTCGTCGATGGCCACGTCGATTTTCACCTTGGGCAGAAAATCGACCACATATTCCGCGCCGCGATACAGCTCGGTGTGACCCTTCTGCCGGCCGAAGCCTTTGACTTCAGTAACGGTAATGCCCTGCACGCCGATTTCGGACAGCGACTCGCGCACGTCGTCCAACTTGAACGGCTTGATGATGGCAGTGACTAGCTTCATGAAACTCTCTCCCGAATTGGTGGACTTGCCCCAGGAAAACAAACCCGACTCAAGTCTAAGCGCAGTGCCTGGCTTTGTAACGCATCGTCGGCCTTACCTGCCCGACTGACGCCAGCTAACCGCTGCTGACGAAACTCCCCGCTCCGTCTGCCGCACTGCATTCGTCACAGCGACTGCATCAGTGCATGGGTCGAAGGTGACTAAGCAGAAACCTTGCCATCTCGCCAAAATCCCCTGATTTCAATCCCTTGGCCGCTGCCGCAAGGCATCCCGTGCAAAACGCCATCCGGATACGCACAACAACGGTGCGTCGCCATCCGTCCGCCTGCGCGAAAAGCGTGCATCCCTGACCACGAGATTGACTATAGACACTGCGTGATACACTGCCGGCCATTGTTTCCAGGACATCCACCATGCTCGCGCCCAAAGACTTCCTCGACGCCCTGAGCGGCACCGCCTCCCGCCTCTTCAGCGGCGACACCCCGCTGCCGAAAGCCGAAATCGAAAGCCAGTTCAAGATGCTGCTGCAGAGTGCCTTCAGCAAACTCGATCTGGTGAGCCGTGAAGAGTTTGATAGTCAGATGGTTGTGTTGGCGCGCACTCGTGCCCGCCTCGAAAGCCTTGAAGCGAAGGTGGCTGAGATGGAAGCGAAGCTGACACCTCCGGCTGAATAATCCACTCCCCCTGTAGGAGCTGCCGAAGGCTGCGATCTTTTGATCTCCAGCCCTTCAACCATCCCGGCAACGTCCTACAACCTGAATGACCGCCGTCCGATTGCGCCGAAAAGCCCAGGTTTCTAAGCTCACCCGATGCTGAATGTTCAGCAGCGGGTTTGGCGACCCGAACAGCTTAAGGCGCACGACAACCATGATGGCGGCTACATTTACCGCCACATCGTTTCATGGCGGTTGTGCGTGGGAGACCTTCGGGTCTGCCGGGTTCCTTTTGCTCCGGTTCGCCAACCCGCGTACAACTGCCACCCAATCGTTTGGCGACGATTGAGGGCAGCCCCTTAAGCAAGAGGAACTGCTCAATGAATCAAGAAGATACTTATCTGACCCCGCACATATTCACCCGCCACAAACTCCCCCTCCACGCCCTCCTCATCCAGAACCAACCCTGGTTCTGCGCCCGAGACCTGAGTCGCCTGCTGCACATCTACCTCAACGAACGCATGCTGCGAAAACTCGACCCCGACCAATACCAAACCCGAAAAACCCTGATCCACAACCAGATCGAAAACACCCTGCTGATCAGCGAGTCCGGCATCTACGCTCTCCTCGTCTACCACTACTGCCCCGAATACCGAGCCCTGCGCGAATGGCTCACCCACCAGGTCATCCCCACCCTGCGCGACGCCCAACACCCCAGCACAAGCGAACGCCCACACCTCAGCTTGCTCAGTTGGCCGGACATGACATTGAGCTTGTTGCATTGGAATAACCAGCCGTGGATACGGTTGCAGGATGTGCCACACATGGTGACGGAGCGAGAACAGGCAAACCGCACGGTTGTGAACTCATGGTGGAGAAAGGCTCTACAATTGATCTGAATTTTTGCGCTGCAACCTCACCAACGGTCATTTCAGTGATACCACTGAAATGACCTGTTTTGTGTCTTCGTTATCTCCACCCCTCCTACTCCGAAATCCTCCACTCACAGAAGTAACGTCCTACAAAACGCGTCCCTCACGTCTGATTTCGCTGCCCCCTCTCTGCTGGCTATCTTCTGCGACCAGATCCAAACAGATGAAAACAATGAGAAGAAAAGGCAAAGCAACGGATCTTCGTAACCAGACATTCAGATCAAACTCGCGAAAGATCGCCTACAAACTCTTTCTAAAGAACATTGCCCCGAGAATCCCAAATATTGATGCAGCAGCGGTCAAGTTTGAGCCAATTACCCCTGCGGCGATAAAGCAATACTTTCTCTGGGAGGGGCCAACAATTTTCCCTTGGGATGACGTTGCAGACTGGAAAAGTAAAGATGCGAAAGGTCTGGATTTGGCGATATGGTACAAACAGATTCTTTGCGGCATGTGCTATGCGACCCCGCGCGCAAGCTCTATCTGCTTAAAGATTATTCTGTTGGAAGGGCATCCGGACAGGGCGCACCCGCTTCGCGGCAGGATCGCGCCGATTGCTCTGCTTGTCGCAGATCACTATGCGCGAGCGCTAGGATGCAAAGAAATCGAAATTCAGGATCCTGATCCGAATGTTGTTTTTTACTACCGGAAACTGGGGTTCGAATTCGACCACTCCAACCGGCTTGTCATTTCTGTGAACGGTCAATAACATCGAAATCAACAACCCAATCGCACGAGGTGCGTATGAGCCCAAAAAAGCGAAAGGCAAAGCTTCTTCAGATTGTTGAACTACATCTCGAAGCACTCCGGTTGGCTGGGGATATGTCAGCCAACCAACGGCGATTTATTGAAGTTGCTGTTACGTGTGGGCCAGAGCTTGAGCCAAGCGGCCCGCTGGCCGGTAGAAGATCCTGAGTCAAAAATAAAAAGGCGTCCATAGGACGCCTTTTTTGTGTTTGGAGGAGTAGTCGCAGCGATTCTTTAGCTCCTGGCTTTGCAACCATGGGTTCAGAATCCGACGAGCTGGCCCGTCGTCACTACTTCAGAGAAACCAGCTTTCTCTGCTGCCAAAAATGCGGGGGAGCTTTTACTGGTGCCCAGTCCCGACGAATGCGCAGTTGCAGTCCTCGAGCGGGAGGATCCGTCAATGCCGAGCGAGAGTCAACGCTCCAATTCAGGCAAGCACTGACAGCCCATCGGGTCTTGATACGTCTTGTAAACCTCTATTTCAGCACTGAAACCCGGCTCAACTACCCTTCAAAAACCCGCAGGAAGCGGCCCCCCGATTCAGCTCAAGGAACGACCATGTCCCTCTCCATCGTCCACAGTCGCGCCCAGATAGGCGTGGAAGCCCCCGCTGTCACCGTCGAAGTCCATCTGGCCAACGGTCTGCCGTCGCTGACCATGGTCGGGCTGCCCGAGGCGGCGGTGAAGGAGAGCAAGGATCGGGTGCGCAGCGCCATCATCAATTCCGGGCTGCAGTTTCCGGCGCGGCGGATCACCTTGAATCTGGCGCCGGCGGATCTGCCCAAGGATGGCGGGCGGTTTGATCTGGCGATTGCCTTGGGGATTCTGTCGGCGAGTGTGCAGGTGCCGTGTCTGACGCTGGATGATGTGGAATGTCTGGGTGAGTTGGCGTTGTCCGGCGCGGTACGAGCGGTGCGTGGGGTGTTGCCGGCCGCACTGGCGGCGCGCAAGGCGGGTCGTGCGTTGGTGGTGCCGCGGGCGAATGCCGAGGAGGCGTGTCTGGCTTCGGGGTTGAAGGTGTTTGCGGTGGATCATTTGCTGGAGGCGGTGGCGCATTTCAATGGGCATACGCCGGTTGAACCCTATGTCTCCGACGGGCTGATGCATGCCAGCAAGCCTTATCCCGACTTGAATGAAGTACAGGGGCAACTGGCGGCGAAACGAGCGTTGCTGATTGCCGCTGCGGGTGCGCACAACCTGTTGTTCAGCGGACCACCGGGGACGGGCAAGACGTTGCTGGCCAGCCGATTACCGGGGCTGTTGCCGCCGCTGGCCGAGAGTGAAGCACTGGAGGTCGCGGCGATTCAGTCAGTCGCCAGTGGCGCGCCGCTGACCCATTGGCCGCAGCGCCCCTTCCGTCAACCGCACCACTCGGCATCCGGGCCGGCTCTGGTCGGCGGCAGTTCGAAACCGCAACCCGGCGAGATTACGCTCGCCCACCATGGCGTGCTGTTTCTCGATGAGTTGCCGGAATTTGATCGCAAGGTGTTGGAGGTTTTACGCGAGCCTTTGGAGTCGGGTCATATCGTGATTTCCCGAGCCAAGGATCGCGTACGTTTTCCGGCACGCTTCCAGTTGGTGGCGGCGATGAATCCCTGCCCCTGTGGATATCTTGGCGAGCCCAGCGGCAAGTGCTCGTGTACACCGGACATGGTCCAGCGCTATCGCAACAAGCTATCGGGGCCGTTGCTCGATCGGATTGATCTGCACCTGACAGTGGCGCGGGAAGCGACGGCGTTGAACCCGCAGGTAAAGCCGGGAGAAGACAGCGCCAGCGCTGCGGCGTTGGTGGCCGAGGCTCGCGAACGACAGCAGAAGCGTCAGGGCTGTGCCAATGCGTTTCTCGATCTGCCGGGATTGAAGCGGCACTGCAAGTTATCCACAGCCGATGAGAAGTGGCTGGAATCAGCCTGTGAACGGCTGACGCTATCGCTACGCTCAGCGCATCGCCTACTCAAAGTCGCCCGGACACTGGCCGACCTTGAGCAAGTCGATGCAATCAAACGCGAACACTTGGCCGAGGCACTGCAATACCGGCCGGCAATTCCTTAATGCTCGGTCAGATCAACCAGCGGCGTCTGCCGCACTTCGGTGTCGCGCCCGGCCTGAATCTCGGTCACACGCTTCAAGGCGTTATCCACAGCGCCTTTGTCCGCAAGCAGGCTGTAGCTGATCTGGAACTGTTTGTGTTCTTTGGGTGCAATGGTCGGCACCAGATTCAGCGGACGCTGATAGCGGCGGTTGTAAGAAAAACTGGTGCCCGGCTCCAGCCCGGTGACATAGCCCTGACCTTGAGTGTCAGTGTTTTTCCACAGGGAAAACACCGGCAACTGCTGGGTATTGAAGCCAACAGAAACACCGAGGCTGCCGACCTTATTGTGCAAAACCGTCAGGGTTTCGCCTTTGGCATCAGCATAGGGCACGACGTTGTAGACGGTTTCGTCGTAGTCCTTGGTCGGCGCGCGATAGGTCTGCCAGTCGGCCAGGTCGCCCTTGGCCTTGTCGTTGAACGGCGACACCTGTTTTACCGGCGCAGCAAATCGTGCGCCTTGCTCGAGGAACGGCGTACTGAAGTTGCTGTGATACAGCGCCTGGTATTCCTTCGGATAATCGCCGTTGTTGGTCAGCGTATCGTTGAGTGCGAAGCGCACGCTGCCGGGCTCGGTGACCAGTTCAGTGACGACCGAGAAGTCGACTTTCTTGAACGCTTGCTCTTTCAGCTCGCCGCGCAAGCTGATGGCGTAGGGCGGCTTTTCGTCGATGTGCAGCGTGACCGTACTGGCCGGGATGTTGGCGGCGCGTCCGTGCAAGGTCAGCAATTCACCATTGTCCATACCGGGATGGCCGACCCACTCGTAACCGCAGCGGGTCACCAGCTCGTTGAAACCTTCCAGCCAGCCCAGCCCACCGCGTCCGTTAAGTTCGATAAAGGCCGGGTTGACCACGTCCTTGACAGGCGAATCCCAACCCATGCGTACATTGCCGACAGAGGCTTGCAAGACATTCATGCCTCGGGTTGGCACCACCGAGAGTTTCATCGTGCCGTTATCGATATCAACAATGCTGACGCCTTCCTGCCGGCCACCGTGCAAGGTACGCAGGCTTACGGAGAAGGGTTTGTCGGTTTTCACGCCGAGTTGCTCACTGGTGATGGTCCAGTTTTGCGCGGGTTTGTTGGCATCGAGAAGAACGTAATCCCAAGCCATGGCGTGGGAAGCAGCAGAGAGTGCGCCGAGAGCGACGGCGAGTTTGAGCGGGGTCATGGCAGCAGCCTTTATTGGAGTTGTGCCATTTTTATAGCGCTGCGGAAACGTTTCAGCAAGTATGAAAGAGAAAGAGCTCGAGTGTTTTACCCAGGATTGGCAGTGAGGCGATCGCGAGCAGGCTCACTCCTACAGGGATCTTCAGTGACCACAAAAATTGCGACCAACCAATATACCTGTTTGCGACCAACCAATATACCTGTAGGCGACCAACCAATATACCTGTAGGAGACCAACCAATATACCTGTAGGAGTGCAATATACCTGTAGGAGTGAGCCTGCTCGCGATAGCGATTTCAGCCACCCATCAACGGAAGCGATCAACCTCGGAACGCAAATCCGCCGCCAGCTTCTCAAGCTCCTTGGCGGTAACAGCCAGGTTCGACACAACCTCACGCTGCTCACTGTTGGCCAGTGCAATGCTCTGCAAATTGCTGCTCAACAACGTCGCGGTGCTGCTCTGCTCCTGAGTCGCCGTGGTAATCGCGGCAAACTGTTGCCCCGCCGAACGGCTCTGCTCGTCAATACGCGCCAGTGCCGACGCGACATTCGCGTTGCGCGACAAGCCTTCCTGCATCAGCACATTACCCTGCTCCATGGTGCTGATCGCGTTGCCGGTTTCCTGCTGGATGCTGTGGATCATGCTGGAAATTTCATCCGTCGCCTGACGGGTGCGCGAGGCCAGGCTGCGCACCTCATCGGCCACCACAGCAAAGCCACGACCCTGCTCACCAGCACGGGCAGCTTCGATTGCTGCGTTAAGTGCCAGAAGGTTGGTCTGCTCCGCGATCGAGGTGATCACACCTACAATGCCGCCAATTTCCTGCGAACGCTGACCGAGGGTGTTGATCACGGTGGCGGTGCTGTTCAGGGCGCCAGCGATTTGCTCCAGCGAGGACGACGCTTCTTCCATCGAGCTGCGGCCAATCTGCGTTTGCTGGGCATTTTCCTGCGCCAGACGCTGGGTCGCGCCCATGTTGTCGGCGATGTTCAACGACGTCGCACTGAACTCTTCCACCGCGCCGGCCATGCTGGTGATTTCGCCAGATTGTTGCTCCATGCCTTCATAGGCACCGCCGGACAAACCGGACAGGGCCTGGGCACGGCTGTTGACCTCTTCCGAAGAGCGGCGGATGTGCTCGACCATGGTCGACAGCGCCTGGCTCATCTGGTTGAACGCGCGGGACAGCTGACCGATTTCGTCGTTGCTCGATACGTTCAGGCGCACGCTCAGATCACCGGCGCCCAAGGCCTCGGCCTGACGCACCAGATCCCCCAGAGGCGCCAGTTTGCTGCGCAGCAGCCAGACCACAGATCCGACCGCCAGCAGCATCGCCAACAGACTGCCAATGGCCAGTTGCGTACCCACGCTCCAGGTCACCGCGCGGATCTCAGCTTTCGGCATGCTCGCCACGACCGACCATGGTCCGCCATCGAACGGCACGGCAATGCTGTAGAAATCTTCCGAGGTGTCGCTCCAGAACTCACCCTTGCCCGGCTTTGCAGCCAAACCTTTGATCACCGGAACGGCTTGATCCAGCGCCTGCACCCCCGCTGGCGCGACCAGCCATTTGTTTTGCTCGTCGAGCAACGCCAGCGAACCGCTCTGGCCAATGCGGAAGCGCTTGAGGTTATCGAACTGGATGTTCTGCGCGTCGGTGTAATCGAAGCCGACGAACAGCACCGCAATCACCTTGCCGCTGCCATCACGCACCGGGGTGTATTGGGTCATGTAGGAGCGATCGAACAGCAAGGCGCGACCGACGTAACCCTGCCCCGCCATCAACTTCGCGTAGGCCGGGTGCGCGTGATCGAGCAAGGTGCCGATGGCACGGGTGCCATCCTGTTTGGTCAGCGAAGTGCTGACGCGGATGAAGTCTTCGCCGCTGCGCACGAACAGGGTGGCGACGCCGGCGGTCATCTGCTTGAACTCGTCGACTTCCTTGAAGTTGTTGTTCAGCACTTCGCTGCCCAGATGCAGACCCGGGGTCTGGGTGCCGGCAACATTCACCGGCTCACTCGGGTGAATGCTCAGACCTGCGCTGAAACGCTTCTCGAACAGCCCGCTCAGGCGCTGGGTGCTTTCACGCAGCGTGCCGTGGAAGGTGCTCAGTTGGTCGGCCAGCAGCCGCGCCTCACTGGCCAGATGCTCTTCACGAGTGGCGAGGTTGGCGGAGTCCAGCGAACGCAAGGCGAACACCGTACTGCCACTGATAACTATCGCCAGTATTACAGCGAGCGCGAGGCCCAGCTGCGAGGCGATCCGAGCGCGAGGTTGAGACATGGACAGCTCCTGGCCGAGCCACGGGATCCTCCTTGATCTCGACTCGGAAATTTTTCTGGTTGTGGGGGTGAATCGTGGATACCGGCACGACGGTTCCACAAGCACGTATTCGGCGGTGGATCCAAATACTTGAGCGGAAAACAAGGTTATGGCACAAGGCCGGCATTGTGGCGGCTCTAACGTTTCAGCTCAAGCGCGCGACCGCCGGCAACTCCATGGCGCGGACTTCGCTTTGCAGAAAGTCGCTGAGACGGCGCAAACGTTCACCTCCCGGGCGGGTCTTTGGCCACACAAGGTAGTAATTCAAGCCGCTGGCGACCGCGGTTGGCCACGGCAGGCTCAGTCTTCCCTGCGCCACATCTTCGGCGACCATTAACAGGTCGCCCATCGACACACCGTACCCGCGCGCCGCCGCGATCATGCCCAATTCGAGGGTATCGAACACTTGCCCACCCTTGAGTGACACCTGATCGGACAGCCCCATGTGTTCCAGCCAACTGCGCCAATCGCGACGGTCCGGTGTCGGGTGAAGTAATTCGGTGCAAGCCAGTCGAGCCAGATCCCACGGCTGATCATTCAGCAGGTTTGGCGCCCCCACCGGAATCAGCTCTTCGGGAAACAATAAACTCGCCTCCCAATCCGGCGGAAAATGCCCGTCACTCAACAGCACCGCGCAGTCGAACGGCTCATCGTTGAAATCAACCGAATCGACGTCCATCCACGCACTGGTCAGTTGCACTTCGTTGCCAGGCTGCAAATGGCGGAAGCGACTCAGGCGCGCGAGCAACCAGCGCATGGTCAGGGTCGAGGGCGCTTTCATGCGCAAAATGTCGTCCTCGGCACGCAAGGTATTGCAGGCCCGCTCCAGCGCACTGAAGCCTTCGCGGATCCCGGGCAGCAGCAACCGCGCCGCTTCGGTCAGTTGCAGATTGCGACCGCTGCGATGAAACAGCCGACAGGCGAAGTGATCTTCGAGGGTCCGAATATGCCGACTTACCGCACTCTGGGTGATCGACAGTTCCTCGGCAGCCCGGGTGAACGAACTATGTCGCGCCGCCGCTTCAAATGCGCGCAGGGCATACAAGGGAGGAAGACGACGAGACATGCAGAAAGCTCCGATAGCGGGATAAAGCCAATCTTAAACCCTTTGCCCAGGATGAGTTTTAATCATGCCACCCATCCTTTTTATCCCTTTGTGCAAAGCCTGCCAAGCGCCGAGAATCGACGCTCTCCTGTTCCCTCTGAAAATCGAGTGGTGATGACCATGCAGCATCCTGTGCGTACCGAACTCTGGGCCATTCTGCGGCTGGCAGGGCCGTTGATTGCTTCACAGTTGGCGCACATGTTGATGGTGCTGACTGACACATTGATGATGGCGCGCCTGAGTCCGGAAGCGCTCGCGGGCGGCGGTCTCGGTGCAGCGACTTACTCGTTCGTGTCGATTTTCTGCATCGGCGTGATTGCGGCAGTCGGCACGCTGGTGGCGATCCGCAAGGGCGCCGGTGACATCATTGGTGCAGCACGGCTGACTCAGGCCGGGTTGTGGCTGGCGTGGCTGATGGCGCTGGGCGCCGGGTTGCTGCTGTGGAACCTGAAACCGGTGTTGCTGCTGTTCGGCCAGACCGAAACCAACGTCAATGCCGCCGGACAATTCCTGATCGCCCTGCCCTTCGCTCTGCCCGGCTACCTGAGCTTCATGGCCCTGCGCGGTTTCACCAGTGCAATCGGCCGGGCGACACCGGTGATGGTTATCAGCCTGGCCGGCACGGTGGCGAATTTCCTGCTCAATTACGCGCTGATCACCGGCATGTTCGGCCTGCCGAAAATGGGCCTGACGGGCATCGGCCTGGTCACGGCGATTGTCGCCAACTGCATGGCGCTGGCGCTGGCCTGGCACATCCGTCGGCATCCAGCGTATGACGCTTATCCGCTGCGCGCGGGTCTGTCGCGGCCGAATCGACAGTACCTGAAAGAGTTGTGGCGCCTTGGCCTGCCAATCGGCGGCACGTATGCGGTGGAAGTTGGATTATTTGCCTTCGCCGCACTGTGCATGGGCACGATGGGCAGCACGCAGTTGGGTGCGCACCAGATTGCTCTGCAAATCGTCTCGGTGGCGTTCATGGTGCCGGCGGGCATGTCGTACGCGATCACCATGCGCGTCGGTCAGCATTACGGTGCCGGGCAATTGAGCGATGCGCGGATGTCCGGACGGGTCGGGATCGTCTTTGGCGCCGTGGTGATGCTGGGTTTCGCCATGGTGTTCTGGTTGCTGCCGAATCAGTTGGTCGGGTTGTTCCTCGATCACAACAATCCGGCGTTTGCCGAAGTGATTCGCTTGGCGGTGAGCCTGCTGGCAGTGGCGGCGTGGTTTGAACTGTTCGACGGCACGCAGACGATTGCCATGGGCTGCATTCGCGGGCTCAAGGATGCGAAGACCACGTTTCTGGTCGGGCTCGGCTGCTATTGGCTGATCGGCGCGCCGGCGGCGTGGTGGATGGCGTTCCACTTGAACTGGGGGCCGACGGGCGTCTGGTGGGGCTTGGCGTTGGGCCTGGCCTGCGCGGCGGTGAGTCTGACGCTGGCGTTTGAATGGAAGATGAAGCGGATGATTCGGCTGGAGCCTGCGTCATCCAGGCCATTCACAATTCCTCAGACTGACTGAGATCCCTTGTAGGAGTGAGCCTGCTCGCGATAGCGGTGTGTCAGATAATGATGAGTTGTCTGACACTCCGCTATCGCGAGCAGGCGAAGCCCTACAGGGGTTATGCGTTTAACTGACGATTTCGAGGGCTGGCTGTTGGCTTGAGCCGTAGGTGAGATATTCAACCAGTTCCGCTAACGGCAACGGCCGGCTGATCAGATACCCCTGCACCTGATCGCAGCCAAAGCCGCGCAGCAATTCCAGTTGCTCCGGAGTTTCCACCCCCTCCGCGACCACTTCCAGATGCAGGTTGTGCGCAAGATTGATCATCGCGTGCACCAGTTTGCGGTTCTCTTCGCGCTGCTCCATGCCACCGACAAAGCTCTTGTCGATCTTCAGCAAAGTGATCGGCAGGCTGTTGAGGTGCACGAACGAGGAAAACCCGGTGCCGAAGTCGTCCAGTGAGAAGCGCACACCGAGGCGGCCAAGGGCGTCCATGGTCTGCTTGACCAGATCGCTGCGGCGCATCACCGCCGTTTCCGTCAGTTCGAATTCCAGCCACTGCGCTTCAACACCGCGCTCAGCGATCAAGCGGCTGAGCGTCGGCAACAACTGACTGTCCTGAAACTGGCGGAACGACAGGTTGATGGCCATGTGCAGCGCCGGCAGACCACGTTCGCGCAACGCCTGCATATCGCGCAGAGCCCGGGAAATCACCCAATAACCCAACGGCACGATCAACCCGCTTTGCTCAGCCAGCGGCACGAATTCGCTCGGCGGCAGCAAACCACGTTCGCCATGGCGCCAGCGCACCAAGGCTTCGAGGCCGACAATCTGGCCATCCTCAAGATTCAGGCGTGGCTGGTAATGCAGCTCCAGCTCATCACGACGCAAGGCCCGGCGCAGTTCGCTTTCCAGATCAGCCATGCTCCGCGCGTTGCGGTTGATGCGTTCGTTGAAGATATGAAAAGTGCAGCCCTGCGTGCTTTTGGCCTGCTGCATGGCGATGTGCGCGTGCCACATCAGCGGATCGGCACCGCCCTGCGCACGGGCATGGGCGATGCCAAGACTGGAGCCGATCAGCAGGCTTTCGCCATCGACCCAATACGGTTCGGCGAGCGCTTCGGTGATGCGTTCGGCCATCCACTCGGCGCGCTGCGGCGCACGGCGGGTGTCTATCAACAGAGCGAATTCGTCGCTGCCCAGGCGTGCCAGTTGATCACCCGCCTCCAGCTGACTTTTCAGCCGTGCGACAACCTGCAGGATCAAGCGATCGCCCGCCTGATGACCCAGCGCGTCGTTGGCGTGGCGGAAGTTGTCGAGATCAAGATGTCCAAGGGCCAGGCCGCGACCGTCGTTTTCCGCGAGGCGCGCGGCGAGCAAGGTCTGGAAACCCTGACGGTTGGCGATACCGGTCAGCGGATCCTGTTCGGCCAGGCGTTGCAGGGTGTTTTCGAGAACGCCGCGTTCGCGCACATGGCGCAGGCAACGGCGCAGCATGCCGGCGTCGAGGGCGTCGAACACCAGCCAGTCGCTGACGCCAACCGGTGCGGTGTCCGGTTCGTGTTCCAGCAGCAATACCGTCGGCAGGCTGCAACGGCCCGGTGCCGGTTGTAATGCCGGAAGGGTCAACAACACCGCATTGCGGTTGTCTTCGAACAGACTGCTGACCGAGTCCCAGCTCGGCGCGCTGATCAGCACCGCCGCGCTCCCCATCGGAGCCAGACACTCACGCAATAACGCTGTCCACGCTGGCTCTTCGGCCAGTAGCAGCAAACGCAAGGGTTCGACAGGCGTAGACAAGCTAGCTCCCTAGACTCTGCAAAGATGTGGGCGGGGCATTATGCCGTTGCGATGTTCAATGACCAAATGACAACGGTTATCAAAACGTTATTTTGTGTCACGAATGAGTACATTAGCCGCAAAATCACCGCGCATCCTCCGCGAAAGTAACAAAACCGGCAAATTTGAATCGCGTGGTACGTCACAAGTCGGAGAGAGCAGCACAATTCTCTGAGCCTGTTAAAATGCCGGCCCATTTCGTCAACGACTCCCGAATTTTCGTATGTCCCGACTCAATCCCCGGCAGCAAGAAGCCGTGAACTACGTCGGCGGCCCTCTATTGGTGCTCGCCGGTGCTGGCTCCGGCAAGACCAGCGTGATCACGCGCAAAATCGCGCACCTGATCCAGAACTGCGGCATCCGCGCCCAGTACATCGTCGCCATGACCTTTACCAACAAGGCCGCGCGCGAGATGAAAGAGCGGGTCGGCACCTTGCTGCGGGCCGGCGAAGGGCGTGGCCTGACCGTCTGCACCTTCCACAACCTCGGTCTCAACATCATCCGCAAGGAACACGCGCGGCTGGGCTATAAACCCGGTTTCTCGATTTTCGACGAGACCGATGTGAAAGCCCTGATGACCGACATCATGCAGAAGGAATACGCGGGCGACGACGGCGTCGACGAGATCAAGAACATGATCGGCGCCTGGAAAAACGACCTGATCCTGCCGCCTCAGGCGCTGGAGAACGCGCGTAATCCCAAGGAACAGACTGCCGCGATCGTCTACACCCACTATCAGCGCACGCTGAAAGCGTTCAACGCGGTGGACTTCGACGACCTGATCCTGTTGCCGGTAAAGCTTTTCGAAGAACACGCCGACATTCTCGAAAAGTGGCAGAACAAGGTGCGCTACCTGCTGGTCGACGAATATCAGGACACCAACGCCAGCCAATACCTGCTGGTAAAAATGCTCATCGGCAAGCGCAACCAGTTCACCGTGGTAGGCGACGACGACCAGTCGATCTATGCCTGGCGCGGCGCGCGGCCGGAAAACCTGATGCTGCTCAAGGACGACTATCCGTCCTTGAAAGTGGTGATGCTCGAGCAGAACTATCGCTCGACGAGTCGCATCCTGCGCTGCGCCAACGTGCTGATCTCGAACAACCCGCACGAATTCGAAAAGCAGCTGTGGAGTGAGATGGGCCACGGCGACGAGATCCGCGTAATCCGCTGCCGCAACGAGGACGCCGAAGCCGAGCGCGTGGCCATGGAAATCCTCAGCCTGCACTTGCGCACCGACCGTCCGTACAGCGACTTCGCGATCCTTTATCGCGGTAACTATCAGGCCAAGCTGATCGAGCTGAAGTTGCAGCACCACCAGGTGCCGTATCGCCTGAGCGGCGGCAACAGCTTCTTCGGCCGTCAGGAAGTGAAAGACCTGATGGCCTACTTCCGCCTGATCGTCAACCCGGATGACGACAACGCCTTCCTGCGCGTGATCAACGTACCGCGCCGGGAAATCGGCTCGACCACTCTGGAAAAACTCGGCAACTACGCCACCGAACGCAAGATCTCGATGTACGCCGCCACCGACGAAATCGGTCTGGGCGAGCATCTGGACAGCCGTTTCACCGATCGCCTGTCGCGCTTCAAGCGCTTCATGGACAAAGTGCGCGAGCAGTGCGCCGGCGAAGACCCGATCTCGGCGCTGCGCAGCATGGTCATGGACATCGACTATGAGAACTGGCTGCGCACCAACAGCTCCAGCGACAAGGCGGCCGATTACCGGATGAGCAACGTCTGGTTCCTGATCGAGGCGTTGAAAAACACCCTCGAAAAGGACGAAGAAGGCGAAATGACCGTCGAGGACGCCATCGGCAAACTGGTCCTGCGCGACATGCTCGAACGTCAGCAGGAAGAGGAAGACGGCGCCGAAGGCGTGCAGATGATGACCCTGCATGCGTCCAAGGGTCTGGAATTCCCCTACGTGTTCATCATGGGCATGGAAGAGGAAATCCTCCCGCACCGTTCCAGCATCGAAGCCGACACCATCGAAGAAGAACGTCGCCTGGCCTACGTGGGCATCACCCGCGCGCGCCAGACCCTGGCCTTCACCTTTGCCGCCAAGCGCAAGCAGTACGGCGAGATCATCGACTGCGCGCCGAGCCGCTTTCTCGATGAGCTGCCGCCGGACGATCTGGCGTGGGAAGGCAACGACGACACACCGACCGAAGTCAAAGTCGTGCGTGGCAACAGCGCATTGGCTGATATACGCGCGATGTTAAAGCGCTAGAATTGACCACTTTTTTTACTAGACCTTCGGCGCACAAAGCGCCACAAGAGGACAGCTTCATGGAAGCATTGCACCAGAAAATCCGCGAACAAGGCATTGTGCTTTCCGACCAGGTCCTGAAGGTCGACGCCTTCCTGAACCACCAGATCGACCCGGCCTTGATGAAGCTGATCGGCGACGAATTCGCCTCGCTGTTCAAGGATTCGGGCATCACCAAGATCGTCACCATCGAAGCCTCAGGGATAGCCCCGGCGATCATGACCGGTCTGAACCTCGGCGTGCCGGTGATCTTCGCCCGCAAGCAACAGTCCCTGACCCTGACGGAAAACCTGCTGTCGGCGACCGTTTACTCGTTCACCAAAAAGACCGAAAGCACCGTGGCCATCTCCCCGCGTCACCTGACCAGCAGCGACCGCGTGCTGATCATCGACGACTTCCTGGCCAACGGTAAGGCGTCGCAAGCGCTGATCTCGATCATCAAACAGGCCGGCGCGACCGTTGCTGGCCTGGGCATCGTCATCGAGAAGTCGTTCCAGGGCGGCCGCGCCGAGCTGGACTCGCAGGGCTACCGCGTTGAATCGCTGGCCCGCGTGAAATCGCTGAAGGATGGCGTCGTCACTTTCATCGAATAAAGCCACACCGCAGCCCCCTGTAGGAGTGAGCCTGCTCGCAATAGCGTAGTGTCAGTCGATATATTCGTCGGCTGAAACACCGCCATCGCGAGCAGGCTCACTCCTAC
The DNA here is from genome assembly GCF_000282235.1 of Pseudomonas sp. GM24. Classification (NCBI taxonomy): domain Bacteria; kingdom Pseudomonadati; phylum Pseudomonadota; class Gammaproteobacteria; order Pseudomonadales; family Pseudomonadaceae; genus Pseudomonas; species Pseudomonas sp. GM24. The sequence goes on from NZ_AKJR01000116.1 coordinate 18,251, forward strand.
AGTTGTTTTGGGTCCGGCAGTTATTGTGCGGTGGCTTTGAGGCCGGTGAGCAGCAGGCGTTGGAAGAGGTCTTCTTTCAGGCCTTCCGGGTTGGTGAGCTGCATGCGTTCGAGGTGTTCTGGGTATAGCGATGCCTCGGGGGCGTCGAGGGCGGCTTTGCCGAGTTCGAGGATTTCGGTGAGTTTGAATTTGCTCTTCAGCCAGTTCAGCGCACGCAGCAAATCCCGCTCGATCGCGGTGAAATCACAGCCCAGTGGATATTCTGGAAACAGGTTCGGATGCAGCGCGGCGATTGCCTGCAAACGCTGTGGCGTGTTGTCGGCAAAGCGTGGGTCGAGGCGGAAATCCTTTGGCAGCTTGCCGACTTTTTGCGCTTGCTCGATCAAGCCCTGCTGGAAGCGCGAGTCGCTGATGTTCAACAGCGATTCAATGACGACCGCGTCGGATTTACCACGCAGATCGGCAATGCCGTACTCGGTGACAACGATATCGCGCAGATGCCGTGGAATCGTGCAGTGGCCGTATTCCCAGACGATATTCGAACTGACGTCGCCACCGGATTCACGCCAGCTGCGCAGAATCAGAATCGAGCGGGCATCGTGCAGCGCGTGGCCCTGCGCCACGAAGTTGTACTGCCCACCGACACCGCTCAGCACCCGTCCGTCTTCGAGTTGATCCGCCACGCCCGCGCCCAGCAACGTCATGGTGAACACGGTGTTGATGAAGCGCGCATCCAGGCGCTGCAAGCGCTTGAGTTCTTCCTGCCCGTAGAGCTCGTTGATGTAGCTGATGCGGGTCATGTTGAATTCGAGGCGTTTGCTCTGCGGTAACTCGCGCAAGCGCTCGTAGAAACTGCGCGGGCCGAGGAAGAAGCCGCCGTGCACCGAGATGCCGTCAGTCTGCGCCGCCTCGTCGAGGGTGCCGGCGTTGGCCTGTTCCTGAGTCTGCACATCGGGATAGACCTTGCGCCGGATGATCCCGGCATCTGCCAGCACCAGCAGACCGTTGACGAACATTTCGCTGCAGCCGTACAGACCTTTGGCGAATGGCCCGGTACCGCCCTCGCGGTTGATCAACTGCGCCCATTGGCTGAGGTTGATGTCGTCGAGCAACGCCTTGTAACCGGCGTTATCCGCCTGACGTGCAAGCAGCGCAGCAGTCAGCGCATCACCCATTGAGCCGATGCCGATCTGCAACGTACCGCCGTCGCGCACCAGCGTACTGGCGTGCAAACCAATGAAATGGTCCTGAAACCCCACCGGCATGTTCGGCGTGGAAAACAGCGTGCTGCTGTCCTTCGCGTCGATCAGCAGGTCGAAGGTGTCGATATCGACTTCAGCATCGCCGGGCATGTACGGCAGATCGGTGTGCACCTGGCCGACCAGCAGGATCGTCTCCCCAGCTTCGCGACGCTTGGCGATCATCGGCAACAGGTCGAGGGTGATATCGGGGTTGCAGCTCAGGCTCAGACGGTCGGGGTGTTCGCTGCTGCTGGCTAATAACTGCGCTACCAGATTCAGCCCGGCGGCGTTGATGTCGCGAGCGGCGTGGCTGTAGTTGCTGCTGACGTAATCCTGCTGGGCCGGCGCGCTGTTGAGCAGGCTGCCGGGCTGCATGAAGAACTGTTCGATACGGATGTTGGCCGGCAGGCTGTCGCGGTGCAGGTCGGCGAGGAAATCGAATTCCGGGTAATCACCGAAGACGCGCTCGACGAAGGGTTCGATGAAGCGCTTCTGCAATCCATCACCCAACGCCGGGCGGCCGAGGCACAGCGCGGTGTAAATCGTCAGCTGCCGCTCGGGCAGCTCTTTGATTCGCCGGTACAGCGCGTTGACGAAGTGATTGGGTTTGCCCAGGCCTAGCGGCATGCCCATGTGGATGTGCGCCGGCAAGCGCGCCAGCACGTCGTCCACTGCCTGTTCGATCGAACACAACTGCACCATCTGAAGCCTCCTGCCCGTTCCGTGAATAGGGGTAGACCGAGATTGCCTTGAGTTTGCTGCAAAGAACAGCTTCAGAGTGAATGTGCGCTGTTCTTGAAATATTTATCCGACTCGAAATTGTTGCCCTCACCCTAGCCCTCTCCCGGAGGTAGAGGGGACTGATTCGGGGATGCTCGGCATCTACATCGACCTGAAAGAGCT
>NZ_AKJR01000117.1:0-4047 GCF_000282235.1 Pseudomonas sp. GM24
CACTCGACAGCTCCTACAGGTTTTGTGTGTGACAAAAATCCAATCGGCGCCATAAATCAATGTGGGAGCGAGCCTGCTCGCGAAGGGGCCGGCACAAGCCACAGAACTAATCCAGATGCGCCCAGGTCATCCGGAACGACGCTCCACCCCAGGGAGAATCCCCCACTTCAACCTGCCCGCCATGCGACTGCGAGACCCGGCGCACCAACGCCAGGCCCAAACCAAACCCGCCGGTGCGGCGATCCCGGCTGGCATCCAGCCGCGAAAACGGCTCAAAGATCTTCTCTCGCCCGTGCACCGGCACCCCCGGTCCATCGTCGTTGACCCGCACTTCGTAATAGTCGCCGGTGCGCACCAGCGACACTTCAACGCGTTGCTCGGCATAGCGAATCGCGTTGCGCAGCAGATTGATCACCGCCCGCGCCATGAATCGCGGCTCAATGCGCACGGTGTCGAGCCGGCAATCACCGATCAGCAACTGCACCCCCGCCGCTTCGGCCTCCAGCGCCACGCTGCCAACCACGCTATCAAGCCAATTGGCAGCCTGGATGTTTTCGCGTTTGATCACCGTCGCGCCACGTTCAAGGCTGGCGTAGGTGAGCAATTCGGAAACCATCTCCTCCAGTTCACCAAGGTCTGCGTACATGTCGGCAATCAGCTCGCGGTTCTGGCTGGCGTCCGGCTGCTGTTTGAGCTGGTCGAGTTCAAACGATAGCCGCGCAATCGGCGTGCGCAGTTCGTGGGACACGGCGTTGGTCAGCTCACGCTGGTTGGCGATCAGGCCTTCGATGCGTGCGGCCATCAAGTTGAAGTGCTCGGCCAGATCGCGGATGTTCGAGCGTTTCGACAGTTGAATGCGCACCGACAGATCGTTGTCGCCGAAACGCTCGGCAGCCAGGCGCAGTTTCTCCAGATCGCGCCAGTGTGGACGTACCCAGAAAAACAGCACGATGCCGATCAGCACGGCGATCATCAGGTAGGCAGCGGCGATGTAGAACGGCATCAGGCTCGGCTCGGCCGGCAAGCGGATGCTGAGCAACTGCGGCCCCTCATCAATCGCGGAAATGTACTGGTTGTACTGGTCGCGGATCACCAGCAGCCCTTTGGCCAGTTCGGCTTTTTCCTCGTCGCTCAGGGCCAGTTCAGTGGTATCGACCAGCGTCAGCCCCAAACCGTAATGCGGGCGGATCGTTTCCAGTTGCTTTTCCCGGGCGGTGCCGTCGAGGTCACGCAACTGCTGGCCCAATGTCCATGCCTGGCCGCGCACGGCCTCACGGTTGTAGTCCTGCATCTGATAATCGAGCAAGGCATCAAAGGTGCGCTCGACCGTCTGCAAGGCCAGCACCAGACCCAACGTCATGACCAGAAACAGCCCGAGAAATAACCGCAGCATCTACAACTCCCACGCGAACGGATTGAACAGATAACCCTTGCCCCACACGGTTTTGATGCACATCGGCTCGCGGGGATTGTCTTTGAGTTTGTTGCGTAATTTGCTGATGTACACGTCGACGCTGCGGTTGAGGCCGTCGAAGGCAATCCCGCGCATGCGATTGAGGATGTCGTCGCGTGACAGCACTTTGCCGGCGGCGCTGGCCAGCAACCACAGCAGCTCGAATTCCATGGTGGTCATTTCGATGACCTCGCCCGCCAGCCGCACTTCACGGCAACTGCGGTCAACGCTCAACTGGCCAAACTCCATAAAACTCACCACGTTGCTGTCCGGCACCTGCCGCCGTTGCAACGCCCGCAATCGGGCCAGCAACACCGGCGGCTTGATCGGTTTGATCACGTAGTCATCGGCGCCGGATTCCAGACCGAGGATATGGTCGAGATCGTCTTCCTTGGCGGTCAGGATCACGATCGGTGTGTCCGACACGCTGCGAATTTCCCGGCATACGTGCAGACCGCTCTGCCCCGGCAGCATCAGGTCGAGCACCACGACTTTCGGCTTGAATTCCAGAAAGGCAGCCACGGCCAGGTCTCCACGATGCACCGTACGCACCTCGTAGCCGTGTTGTTCGAGAAAGTGGGCGATCAACGCCGCCAGACGCTCATCGTCTTCCACCAACAGGACTTTGCCAAAACCCAGGTTATCCATAACGCCCGTCTGCCGCCCTTGTGTGAAGTGGTCGGCATTATGGCGGCTTTCATGGCGCAGGCGTTTGTTTCAGGCAGCAAAAACCGGCCGCTTGGGCCGGTTTTCGGTGATGTTTCATACTCTTAAGAGTTTTTAACATTCATGCACTGATCGCTACATCTGTAGGAGCTGCCGAAGGCTGCGATCTTTTGATCCGGCTTCGTCAAAAGCAAAAGATCGCAGCCTTCGGCAACTCCTACACGGAGTCATGCGGTGGCAGGCACACCGCTGTGGAAGCGGAATTCTTCGTCCGGCGACTCGATCAATTCCTGCTCGGCGGCGCGGACTTTCTCGATGACCTGAGCAATATCCTTCGCATCGCCGTACTGATAGGCCAGTTTCAGATAACCCTGAAAATGCCGCGCCTCGCTTTTCAGCAGGCCAAAGTAAAACTTGCCGAGTTCTTCGTCCAAATGCGGCACCAGCGCTTCGAACCGCTCGCAACTGCGCGCTTCGATAAAAGCGCCGACCACCAGCGTATCCACCAGTTTCACCGGCTCATGGCTGCGCACCACCTTACGCAAGCTCGAGGCGTAACGACCGGCGTGGAGCTGGCGCAGTTCGATCTTGCGCCGCTTCATGATGCGCATGACCTGCTCGTGGTGCACCAGTTCTTCCCGGGCCAGACGCGACATCATGTTGATCAGGTCGACGTGGGAATGGTACTTGGCAATCAGGCTCAGGGCGGTGCTGGCAGCCTTGAACTCGCAGTTCTTGTGGTCGATCAGCAGGGTTTCCTGATCGGCCAGGGCGGCCTGAACCCAGGCGTCGGGGGTGCGGCAGCCAAGGAATTCGTGGATTTCGGGAAGGATCATGGGGCTCACGGTAAAAGGTGTTCGAGCGAAGGGCGCCGATTATACCGGCCTGTCCGCAGACCACCAGCGGCTGGCGTTGATATGCATCAAGTCGCACACGATCGAGCAGCAACTATAGTTGTGCAACGCCGTGCCTTTTCTTTGGAGACTCCGCTCATGCAAGCCATTCGCAGCATTCTGGTGGTCATCGAACCCGAACATTCGGAAAGCCTGGCGCTCAAGCGCGCCAAGTTGATCGCCGGCGTAACCCAGGCCCACCTGCACCTGTTGGTGTGCGACAGGAAACACGACCACGCCGGCATGCTTGGCGTACTCAAGGCTGCGCTGGTGGCCGACGGCTACAGCGTGACCACCGAACAGGCATGGAATGAAAGCCTGCACGAAACCATCATCGATGTGCAGCAAGCCGAGGGTTGCGGGCTGGTGATCAAGCAGCATTTCCCCGACAGCTCACTGAAAAAAGCCCTGCTGACCCCGGCGGACTGGAAGCTCTTGCGCCACTGCCCTACCCCGGTGTTGCTGGTGAAAACCGCAGGTTCCTGGAAGGACAAAGTGATTCTGGCGGCGGTGGACGTGGGCAATGCCGATGGTGAGCACCGGCATTTGCACACGACGATCATTGATCATGGCTACGACATTGCCAGTCTGGCCAAGGCGCATTTGCATGTGATCGCGGCACATCCATCGCCGATGCTGTCGGCGGCGGACCCGACGCTGCAACTGAGTGAAACGATCGAGGCGCGTTATCGCGAGCAATGCCGGGCGTTTCAGGCGGAATTCGATGTCGATGATGAACATCTGCACATCGAGGAAGGCCCGGCGGATGTGTTGATCCCGTTTATGGCGCACAAGCTGCAGGCGGCGGTGACCGTGATCGGCACGGTGGCGCGTACCGGGTTGTCCGGGGCATTGATCGGCAATACGGCGGAAGTTGTGCTGGATGCACTGGAGAGCGATGTGCTGGTGCTCAAACCGCAGGAGGTTGAAGATCATCTGGTGGAGTTGGCGGTGAAGCATTAAAGATCAAAAGATCGCAGCCTTCGGCAGCTCCTACAGGTAGAACGCATTCCCATGTAGGAGCTGCGGCACGCT
>NZ_AKJR01000118.1:0-6634 GCF_000282235.1 Pseudomonas sp. GM24
TCAGGTCGATGTAGCTTGAAAGTACAACTCGGTAGGTTCCTTCTCCCTCTGGGAGAGGGCTAGGCGGGCGGCGTTCCGATGAGGGGCTTTTTTCCTGACCCAATAAAAAGGGATCGCTCACCGCGATCCCTTTTTTTATCCCTCCTTAACCGAGGTTCTTGCCCAGCAACGCGTGATACAACTCGCTGTCGCCCAAGATCCCCACCACATGATTGTCATCGTGCAGCACCAGCTTGTTGCCGGTCTGATAACGAATCTGCAGTGCATCACGCATACCGATGTTCGAGTCCACCAGTGTCGGCTTGCGCTCCAGGCCTTCCACCGCTTGCCCTGGTGCCCAGTTCTGCAGGTTCAGCACCGAACCATTTTGCCGTGCGCCTTTGATGGTGTTGCCTTCGGCCAGATCCAGCCACGAATCGCCGCCCGGATCGAGACACACCGAACCATTGATGCGTTTGCACTTGTCCAGCGTTCGCATCAGGCTGCGACCGCAGAGCACATTGAGCGGATTGGTGTGTGCGACGAAGGTGCGCACATAGTCGTCCGCCGGGTTCAACACGATCTCTTCCGGCACGCTGTACTGGATGATCCGGCCGTCTTTCATGATCGCGATGCGGCTACCGAGTTTCAGCGCCTCGTCGAGGTCGTGACTCACGAACACGATGGTCTTGCTCAGCTTGCGTTGCAGTTCCAGCAGTTCATCCTGCAGACCCTGACGGATCAGCGGGTCGAGCGCCGAGAACGGTTCGTCCATCAGCAGAATATCGGCGTCCATCGCCAGTGCCCGCGCCAGACCGACACGCTGCTGCATGCCGCCGGAGAGTTCGTCCGGCTTCTTGTTGCGCCATTGGGTCAGGCCAACCAGTTCGAGTTTTTCATCGACGAGTTTCTTGCGTTCCTTCTCCGGACGGCCCTGCATTTCCAGACCGAAACTGATGTTCTCGCGCACCGTCAGCCACGGCATCAGGGCGAACTTCTGGAACACCATGGCGATGCGTTTGGTGCGCATCATTTTCAGCTCGGCCGGGGTGCAGGAGGCGATGTCGATCTGGCGGTTTTCATGCTCGACGAACAGCTTGCCGCGGCTCACGGTGTTGAGGCCGTTGATGCAGCGCAGCAGGCTCGACTTGCCGGAACCCGACAAGCCCATCAGTACGCAGATTTCGCCTTTGTTGATGTCCAGCGAGGCTTTTTCCACGCCGACGATCTGGCCGGTCTTCTTCAGGATCTCGTTGCGGGTCATGCCCTGATCGAGCAGCTTGAGTGCCTCGCGTGGATCTTTGGAGAAGATTACGTCGACGTCTTCGAAGCGAATTATGCTCATGCGTCACCCCCTACTTTGGCGTCGGGTTGTTTGCAGATACGGTCGAGCATGATCGCCAGCAGTACGATCGCCAGGCCCGCTTCGAAGCCCAGGGCGATATCAGCAGTGTTCAGTGCGTTGACCACCGGTTTGCCGAGTCCGTCGGCGCCTACCAGTGCCGCGATCACCACCATCGACAACGACAGCATGATGCACTGGGTGATGCCGGCTGCGATGCTCGGCATGGCGTGAGGCAGTTCGATCCGTGAGAGCAGTTGACGACGCGAGCAGCCAAAGGCCTTGCCGGCGTCCATCAGTTCTTGCGGGACATCGCGGATGCCCAGGTAGGTCAGGCGGATCGGCGCAGCGATGGCGAACACCACCGTGGAGATCAGGCCTGGCACCACACCCAGCCCGAAGAGGGTCAGGGTAGGAATGAGGTAAACGAAGGTCGGTACGGTCTGCATCAGATCGAGTACCGGACGCATGACCGTGTAGAACATCGGTTTGTGCGCGGCGACGATGCCCAGCGGCACGCCGATGACCACGCAGACCAGGGTCGCGAACATGACCTGGGCGAGGGTTTCCATGGTCTCCTGCCAGTACCCCAGATTGAGGATCAGCAGGAAGGAGGCGATGACGAACGCGGTCAGGCCCCATTTACGCTGAATGAAGTGAGCGAGTAGTGCGATCAGGCCAATCAAGACCAGTGGGTTGAACCAGGTCAGCGCAAACGTCACGCCGTGGATCATCGTTTCCAGGGTCACGGCGATTGCGTCGAAGGTGTTGGCGCCGTGTTGCGTCAACCATTCAACGAAGCCCGCGATGTACTGGCCTAAAGGTATTTTCTGATCAATCAGCATGGTAGTGAACGTCCGCATGCAAGGAAATAAACAGCCCGGGCGGGCGAACCCGCCCGGCATAAGCGATTACTGAAGCTTGGCTTTCACGGCCTCCAGGCCAGGTTTACCGTCAATGGTGGTCACGCCAGCGAGCCAGGTATCGAGCACTTGTGGATTCTTTTTCAGCCAGGCCTTGGCGGCCGCGTCAGGCTTCATCTTGTCGTCGAGAATGTTGCCCATCAGTTCGCTTTCCATGTCGACGGTGAACTCCAGGTTCTTCAGCAACTGACCAACGTTGCTGCATTCCTCGGCGTAACCCTTGCGGGTGTTGGTCGCCACGGTTGCAGCACCGAAATCGGGGCCGAAGAAATCATCGCCACCGGTCAGGTATTGAATCTTGAAGCGCTTGTTCATCGGGTGCGGCGCCCAGCCGAGGAAGACCACCGCTGTGTCGCGTTTTTGCGCGCGATCCACCTGCGAGAGCATGCCCGCTTCCGATGATTCGACGACTTTGAAACCGGCGGTCTTCAGGCCGAAGGCGTCCTTGTCGATCATGCTCTGGATCAGACGGTTGCCGTCGTTGCCAGGCTCGATGCCGTAGATCTTGCCGTCGAGCTCTTTCTTGAATTTGGCGATGTCGGCGAAGTCATGCAGACCTTTGTCATACAGGGCTTGCGGCACGGCGAGGGTGTATTTGGCGCCCTTGAGGTTGGTGCGCACGGTTTCCACGGTGCCCGCGTCGCGGTAGGCCTTGATGTCGTTTTCCATGGTCGGCATCCAGTTACCGAGGAACACGTCCATGTTCTTGCCATCGGCCAGCGACTTGTAGGTCACGGGCACGGAGATCATGGTGGTCTTGGTCTTGTAGCCGAGGGCGTTGAGCACGACGGAGGTGGTGGCGGTGGTGGCGGTAATGTCGGTCCAGCCGACATCAGAGAAGTTAACGGTACTGCACTGTGCCGGTTCTGCAGCTTGCGCCAGTAACGGCAGACTCAGCATGGCGGCCAACAACAACGACGGGGAACCTTTCATGGATGGACTCCTTGGTGTTTTTTTTGGCAGTGTTCCGACTGTGGACCACCGCACTTATAGGTTGCGGTTGGATGGCGTTCTGGAGACAGCTCTACCACGGCGCCTTGCAATCGAGTCATAACGATCATGTACCAGTGAAAATCTGACGCCTACAGGGGGGGTCGTATCCAGTACAGGGATGGTCGCATCCAGTGTCAGTGACGTCGCTTACAGCTTTTTTCAGCCCCGAATGGCCATCTGAACCGTACAAAAACGGCGAAAAACCGGGGCGAAAACGGCGCGGCGCTGGTGGACATGAGTGCGTCGGTGTCAGACGCCGTGCGTCCGGACAAAAGCCTGATGATGCGGGCATTCCGGCGGATCGCAGCTTGAGCGTAGCAGCTCCGCCAGCGGGCGCTTTTGCGTCCCGGACCGGCATCCTCAGGAGCTCTGCAGCAATGGCTATCAGTGTTTTCGACCTGTTCAAAATCGGCATCGGCCCTTCCAGTTCCCACACCGTCGGACCCATGCGCGCCGCGGCGTTGTTCGTCGAGTCGCTACGGGACAAGCACCAACTGGAACAGGTGCGCCGTATAGAAGTGCAATTGTTCGGGTCGCTGTCTGCTACCGGTATCGGTCACGGCAGCGACAACGCGGTGATCATGGGCTTGATGGGCGAGTGGCCGGACGCAATCGACCCGTCGCAGATCGGCCCGCGCATCCAGGCCCTGCGTGAAACTCATACCCTTCTATTGGATGGTCGTTTGTCGGTGCCGTTTGTCTGGGCGCGGGACATGCGCCTGATCGACGAGAACCTGCCGTTCCACCCCAATGCCATGACGATTGTGGCCGAGGGCGATCACGGCGAACTGCACCGCGACACCTACTATTCGGTGGGCGGCGGTTTTGTCGTGGATCAAGCGCAGGCGTCCAGCGGCGTCGTTGATCTGGATCGCACTGAATTGCCCTACGACTTTTCCAGTGCGGTTGAATTGCTGGAGCTGTGCAAGAACAACAACCTGCGCGTCGCCGAACTGATGATGGCCAACGAAAAAGTCTGGCGCAGCGAGGAAGAAATCCGCGCCGGGCTGATGAAGCTGTGGCGGGCGATGCAGGATTGCGTCGAGCAGGGTTTGAAACACGAAGGCATCCTGCCCGGCGGATTGAATGTGCGTCGGCGCGCGGCGAAGTTGCATCGCAGTCTTCAGGAGTTGGGCAAACCCAATGTGATCGGCTCGACGCTGAGCGCGATGGAGTGGGTCAATCTGTTTGCGTTGGCTGTTAATGAAGAAAACGCGGCCGGCGGGCGCATGGTCACGGCGCCGACCAATGGCGCTGCGGGAATCATTCCGGCGGTGCTGCACTACTTTATGAAGTTCAGCGAAGCGGTGACGGACGCCAACGTGGTCGACTACTTCCTCGGTGCGGCGGCGGTGGGGATTCTGTGCAAGAAGAATGCTTCGATCTCGGGCGCTGAGGTGGGCTGTCAGGGCGAAGTCGGTTCTGCCTGCGCGATGGCGGCGGCGGGGCTGGCGGAGATTCTTGGCGCCACGCCGGAGCAATTGTGCAACGCGGCGGAGATTGGCCTGGAACATAACCTTGGGCTGACCTGCGATCCGGTCGGTGGCCTGGTGCAAGTGCCGTGCATCGAGCGCAATGCGATCGCCGCCGTGAAGGCGATCAACGCGGCGCAGATGGCTTTGCGGGGGGATGGTCAGCACTTTATTTCGCTGGACCGGGTGATCCGCACCATGCGTGATACCGGAGCTGACATGCATGACAAATATAAAGAGACATCGCGTGGTGGGTTGGCGGTCAGCGCGGTTGAGTGCTGAGACCGCGTTGCCCCAATCGCGAGCAGGCTCACTCCTACAGGGGAACGCGTTCCAATTGTAGGAGTGAGCCTGCTCGCGATAGCGTCAGACCAGTCAAAACTGCTCACCAAGTGAACACGGACAATAAATCACGCCACCTTTTAGCGCGTCGCAAACAGATAAGAGTCTTTCCCACCTGTTACATACGATCCGCGCCCTGACCGTCCGTCACCCGTGCTTGCGGTGACACTCCCCCCAAACCGCGCGCAGGCCAGTTCCCACAAGTGCTACCGATTTGCTCACACGCTGCGGGGCAGGGCTTTCAGCCACGCTGATGGCACTTCGAAATACCTTTTGTCGGACGTCTCGTATAGACACGTCGCGACGTCGTTTTCAGGAGTTATTGAACGGCCATCCAATTTTAGGCATGGCAATTGCTCTGTCATAACAAAGCCCGTCTCCCACGCGAGAACGCTGGCAATAACAAGAGCCTCCGCCTGAGGCCATCACCCGCTTTGTGTGAGGAGATACCGCGATGACGTCGTTCAACTCCGGGGCCCAACCCCAGAACCGTGCGCCTCAATCCATCGGCTTTCTGCTGCTGGACAATTTCACGCTGATTTCTCTGGCCTCCGCAGTAGAACCTCTACGCATGGCCAACCAATTGTCCGGTCGCGAGCTGTATCGCTGGAGCACCCTCACCGTCGATGGCGGCCAGGTGTGGGCCAGTGACGGTCTGCAAATCACTCCCGACGCGTCCATGCACAAAGCGCCACCGCTGGACACCGTGATTGTCTGCGGCGGTATCGGCATTCAGCGTACCGTGACTCGTGAACACGTTTCCTGGCTGCAAAGCCAGGCGCGTCAGTCCAAGCGCCTTGGCGCCGTGTGCACCGGCAGTTGGGCGCTGGCCTGCGCTGGCCTGCTCGACGGTTTCGATTGCAGCGTGCACTGGGAATGTCTGGCGGCGATGCAGGAAGCTTTCCCGCGCGTGGCCATGAGCACTCGCTTGTTCACCCTCGACCGTAACCGTTTCACCAGCTCCGGCGGCACCGCGCCGCTGGACATGATGCTACACCTGATCAGCCGCGATCATGGTCGCGAACTGTCCGCCGCGATCTCGGAAATGTTCGTCTACGAACGTATCCGCAATGAACAAGATCACCAGCGTGTGCCGCTCAAGCACATGCTCGGCACCAATCAGCCGAAGCTGCAGGAAATCGTCGCGCTGATGGAAGCCAACCTCGAAGAGCCGATCGACCTCGATGAATTGGCGGTGTACGTCGCTGTGTCGCGTCGACAGCTGGAGCGGTTGTTCCAGAAATACCTGCACTGCTCGCCGTCGCGCTATTACTTGAAGCTGCGTCTGATCCGCGCCCGGCAATTGCTCAAGCAAACGCCGATGTCGATCATCGAAGTGGCGTCGGTGTGTGGTTTCGTCTCGACGCCGCACTTCTCCAAGTGCTACCGCGAATACTTCGGCATTCCGCCGCGTGACGAGCGCGTAGGTTCCAACACCACCCAGCAAGTGGCGATGCTGCCGCTGCCGCAGGCGATTGTGATGTCGCCGCTGTCGGGGCCGATGTCGGCGTTGAGTCAGGCGCGTAATGAATCGACGTTTGCCAGCGTAAGGCTGTAAGGCAAAAGATCGCAGCCTGCGGCAG
>NZ_AKJR01000119.1:0-4653 GCF_000282235.1 Pseudomonas sp. GM24
AGGCTGCGATATTTTGATCTGGCTTTAAAGATCAAGATCAAAAGATCGCAGCCTGCGGCAGCTCCTACAGGGGGCGCATTGTTTACTGAATAAAAGCTGAACCATTCTCAAATACTTCGCAAGTTTAAGCGCATTGCCAAAAGCCAACTATTCGTTGGCGTCTTTTTCACAAAAAATTGATGCTTGCCTGCTTAAAGTTTCTCGTGCCTTAGTTGATGAAATTTTCACAATTGAAATTTCTTTCATGGACCGAGGCTCTTCTTTTCAGGAATCGCCCTTTCTATGTTGAAGTTAAAAGCCGTGCGCCCGGAATGGGTGACGTTGATTGCCAGTGCCTTTCTTTTAATCGGCTGCAATGTTGTCCTTTGGCAACACCTGTTCGAGATTACCGGCGCCGATGGCAAGGGCATCGCCATACGCGTGGCGTTCGGGGTAATGATCCTCGCGGCATTCAACATTGTGCTGACGTTTCTGGCCTTTCGTCCGCTGCTCAAACCGCTGTTGACGCTGATATTCCTGGTCAGCGCCGGCGTGGCTTACTTCATGAGTCAATATGGCGTCATGATCGATGCCGGCATGTTCCGTAACTTTGCCGAAACCAATGCAACGGAAATGCGAGATCTGCTCTCGTTAAAGTTGTTTGCTTATCTTCTGTTGCTCGGTGTCTTGCCTTCATTTTTGTTGTGGAAGTTACCGATTAATTATCGTCGCTGGCACCGTGAGTTGCTCAGTAAAGTTATTGTCAGTGTCGCCTCGGTCGCGGTAATTGGCGGCGTAGCCCTGGCCAACTATCAGGGCTTGTCTTCATTGTTTCGCAACCATCACGAAATTCGCCTGATGTTGGTGCCCAGCAATTACATTGGCGCTTCGGCTGGTTACCTGCGTGAGCAAGTGGTTTCGGCGCAGCAACCGTTCGTCAAGATCGGCGAAGACGCCCAGCGTAATCCCGATCTGAAACTCCAGCCGCGCAAATCCCTGACCGTGCTGGTTGTGGGTGAGAGCGCCCGTGCGGAGAACTTCGGCATTCTTGGCTACAACCGCGATACAACGCCGCAACTCGATAAGGAAGCCGGGTTGATTGCCTTCACCGATGTACATTCCTGCGGCACGGAAACGGCTGTTTCGGTGCCGTGCATGTTCTCCAACATGGGTCGCAAGGATTACGACGCCAGCAAGGCGAAGAATGAAGAAGGTCTGCTCGACGTGCTCAAGCGTGCCGGTATCGACGTGATCTGGCGTGACAACCAGTCCGGCTGCAAAGGCACTTGCGATCGCGTCACCCTGCAAGATGTCAGCAACCTGAAAGACCCGGCGCTGTGCGCCAACAGCGAGTGCCGCGACGAAATCCTCCTGCAAGGCCTGCAGAGTTTTATCGATCATCTCGACAAGGACACCGTTCTGGTTCTGCATCAAATGGGCAGCCATGGCCCGGAATACTTCAAGCGTTATCCGAAGGAATACGAGCACTTCACCCCGGTATGTGAAAGTAACGCGCTGAATAACTGCAGCCGCGAAAGTATCGTCAACGGTTACGACAACACGCTGGTGTATACCGACCATGTGCTGTCGAGCCTGATCGATGTATTGCGCAGCAATCAGGACAAAGTCGATACCGCCATGTTGTACCTGTCGGACCACGGTGAGTCGCTTGGTGAATACAACCTGTTCCTGCACGGTACGCCTTACATGCTGGCGCCGGAGCAACAAAAGCATGTCGCGATGCTGGCGTGGTTCTCCGATAACTATCAGAAGGCTTATTCGGTCGACACCCATTGCCTGCAGATGAGCCGCGATAAACCGCTGAGCCAGGACAACCTGTTCCACTCGATGCTGGGTCTGCTGGAGGTCAAGAGCAAGGTCTATCAGCCGGATCTGGACATGTTTGCCGGTTGCCGTGGCGCGGTGATCGACGGCGTGCTCGCCAAGGAATGAGTCCAATCGGCTCCGTCGTGCTGACGCGTCGGGCCTGTCTGTTTCCACTGTCAGACTATTCTTGCTCTCTGGCAGGACATTTCGTTACAGCTCTTGCCCTTCACAGGCGCGTAAATCGCCGGTGGCGATATATACTGCGCGCCATTCTTCAAGGGAGAGCCGTGTGGCCATCGATATTCACTGGATTCGCGACAACGAAAGCCTCGCGCAGTTTTGCGCCGAGTGGCAGCAGCTGCCGTTCGTTGCCCTCGACACCGAATTCATGCGGGTCGACACCTTCTACCCGATTGCCGGCCTGCTGCAGGTCGGCGACGGCAAACGCGCCTACCTGATCGATCCGCTGACCATCAACGCCTGGCAACCGCTGGCCGCGTTGCTGGAAAACCCGGCGGTGCTCAAAGTCCTGCACGCCTGCAGCGAAGACCTCGAAGTGCTGTTGCGCCTGACCGGCAGCCTGCCGGCGCCGATGTTCGACACACAACTGGCCGCGGCTTACCTGAACCTCGGTTTCTCGATGGGCTATTCGCGGCTGGTGCAGGAAGTGCTCGGCATCGAACTGCCGAAGGGCGAGACTCGCTCCGATTGGTTGCAGCGTCCGTTGTCCGACACGCAAATCAGCTACGCCGCCGAAGACGCCGTGCACTTGGCGGAGGTTTTCGTACAGCTGCGGCCGAAACTGTCTGACGACAAATTCGCCTGGGTGCTGGAGGACGGTGCCGAACTGGTCGCCAACCTGCGCCGCGAAACCGATCCTTACGAGGTTTATCGCGAGGCCAAACTGGCGTGGAAACTCTCGCGTGCGCAACTGGCCGTACTGCGTGAACTGTGCGCCTGGCGGGAAACCGAAGCCCGCGCCCGCGATCTGCCGCGCAACCGCATTGTCCGCGAGCATTCGCTGTGGCCGCTGGCCCGCACGCAACCGGACAACCTCGCCGCCCTGGGCAAGATCGAAGACATGCACCCGCGTACCGTGCGTCAGGACGGCCAATTTCTGCTTGATCTGATCAAGCGCTCTGGCAGTGTGGGGCCTGATCAATGGCCGCCGGCCGTAGCGGAGCCATTGCCGATCGAAGCCGCTGCGTTGATCAAACAACTGCGCGCATTGGGTCAGGCGGAGGCCGAGCGTCTGGGCATTGCCCCGGAACTGATGCTGCGCAAGAAAACCCTCGAAGCCCTGGTCAAAAGCGGTTATCCCGAGGGTCCTTACCAATTGCCTGAGTCGTTGCGTGGCTGGCGCCGCGAACTCATGGGTCAGAAGCTGCTCGACAGCCTGGCCACCGCCGGAGAACAGCCTTGAAACGTATTTGTTCCATCTACCAAAGCTCCAAGCGCAGCGGCATGTACCTTTACGTGCTCAAGAGCGATGCGCTTGAGCGTGTGCCGGAAGCGCTGATGCTGGCGTTCGGCAAGCCGAAGCATTCCTTCGATCTGGTGCTGTCGCCCGAGCGCAAACTGGCCAGCGAAGACATCGTCGTGGTCCTGGAGAACCTCGACAAGCAGGGCTACCACCTGCAGATGCCGCCGGCCGAGGACGAGTATATCGAGCACTTGCCCGAAGAGTTGTTGCGACGCAACGACCCGGTCTGATCTGCGAGGCTCTGTTCTGAGTCTCGGTTTACCCTGGAACTGTTTTTACCGCGATGGCCGCCCGAATCCGGCGGCCGTTTGCACGGTTTGCGAAAGGTTTGAAGATGCGCGTTCTGATTGCTGAACACGACCACGCGATATACGCCCGGCTGCTGCGTCAGGCAGCGCCCGAGCTTGAAGTACTGACCAGCGGCGACTCCGCCGAGCTGGCCCGGCAGGCGGCCGATTGCCCGGTGTGGCTTGGGCAACCGGATCTATTGGCGACCCTGCTGCGCCAAGGGCACCAGCCACAGTGGCTGCAATCGACCTGGGCCGGCATTACGCCGTTACTCGCGGACGGTTTGCGCCGTGATTACCGCTTGACCCGTGCAGTGGGGATTTTCGGTCAGGTGATGGCCGAGTACGTGCTGACCTATATCCTCGGCCATGAGCGCGAAGTGCTGGCGCGCCTGGTCAGCCAGGTCGAACGCAAGTGGGACAATCGTAGCGGCCAGAGCCTGGTCGGACGCAAAGTGCTGATCGTCGGCACCGGTGACATCGGCCAGAGCGTGGCGCAGTTCCTGCTGCCGTTCGGCATAGAGTTATACGGCATCGCCAGCACTGCCCGCGAGCAGGCGCCGTTTGTCGAAGTCGGCTCGATGGCCGATCTGCCACGGCTGGTGGGCGAGGTGGATTACGTGGTCAATCTGCTGCCGAATACCGAGCACACCCACGATATTTACGACGCGGCGCTGTTCAAGCAATTCAAGCCGACCGGGTTGTTCATCAACGCCGGGCGCGGTGTCGCGGTGGTTGACGCGGATCTGGTGGAAGCCCTGAAGGAAGGGCATCTGGCGGGGGCGGTGATCGACGTTTGCCGTCAGGAGCCATTGCCACAGCGGCATCCGTTCTGGACCGCGTGGGGTTTGCTGCTGACCGGGCACAGTTCGGCGCCGACGTCACCGGCGTTGATGGTGCAGCTGTTTGTCGAGAACCTGAAGGCGTATCAGGCGGGTGAGGCGTTGCGCGGGGAAGTGGATTTCAACCGCGGCTACTGATCTCCTTGCTTCAGATCGTTCCCACGCTCCGCGTGGGAATGCAGCCGGGGACGCTCCGCGTCCCATTGGAACGCGGAGCGTCCCTTGAGTCGTTCCC
>NZ_AKJR01000120.1:0-22181 GCF_000282235.1 Pseudomonas sp. GM24
GCGATAGCGGTCTGTCAGTCAACATCTGCGTATATGACCCACCGCCATCGCGAGCAGGCTCACTCCTACAATGAGATCTGCGGTGTGAAAAATTCTCCGCACTTTTACCAGAGACCCTGTCGATTCAAGTGTGGCTCGTTCGACTAAACAACGAATCCCCACAATCCACGGAGTAAACGCCATGCGATTCATGATCCTTGTAAAAGCCAACGCCGACTCGGAAGCCGGCATCATGCCCAGCGAAGAACTGATCACCGCCATGGGCAACTTCAACGAAGAACTGGTCAAGGCCGGTATTCTGATTGATTGCGATGGCCTGCATCCGAGCAGCAAAGGCGCTCGCGTGCATTTCTCCGGTGACAAACGCACGGTCATCGACGGGCCGTTCATCGAGACCAAAGAATTGGTGGCGGGTTACTGGATCTGGGAAGTGAAATCGAAAGAAGAAGCCATCGAATGGGTCAAGCGCTGCCCTAATCCAATGCCGGGCGAGTCCGATATTGAAATCCGTCAGATATTTTCTGCCGAAGACTTCGGCGCCGAATTCACCCCCGAAGCGCGAGAACAGGAAGAGCGCATCCGCGAACAGGCCAAGAAAAACGGCTGAACCTACTCGCAGCTGTAGGAGCTGCCGAAGGCTGCGATCTTTTGATCTTGTTTCTCCAGATCAACATTAAAAGATCCCAACCTTCGGCAGCGCCTGCAAAAGCAGTGCTGTTCAGATCGGTTGGATATTTGCAGCTTGCGGACCTTTGGGCCCCTGCATAACCTCGAACGAAACCCTCTGACCTTCTTTTAGCGTTTTAACTCCACTGGAACTAATCGCAGAAAAGTGCGCAAACAGATCCTCGCCCCCTCCATCTGATGTAATAAAGCCGAACCCCTTTTCATCGCTGAACCACCTCACTGTTCCCGTCTCCATATTCATCTTCCTTTCATTTACTTCGCGCATGCCAGACTTCTGCGCGTCACTCAACCATCAAACGCCCTTCCTCTAGTCCCGACAACTGTCAAACCTGACAGGGTGTAAATACATCCAGTCGCCTACAGGAGATGTCGAGCGAAACGAGGCTGTTACACAATCGATCAGTCGGGCATAGAGCGGATGATCTCGGCCAGATCATCCTTGGTTATTTCATTTGATCGTTCCCACGCTCTGCGTGGGAACGCCTCAAGGGACGCTCCGCGTTCCAGCTTGCGAATTTGACGCAGAGCGTCAAGGGCTGCATTCCCACGCAGAGCGTGGGAACGATCATTCAACAGAGATCAGTCATTGAGTTCGACGTGATCGAGGGCTTGGTTGACGGCCAGTTCACCCAGCATGACGACTTGTGCGATGCCCAATGCGGTCTTGCGCTGCGAGGTTTCCAGCGAGGCGGCGAAGTTGATCAGCATTTCGCTGGCCGAGCCGAGGGTTTCGCTGGCGTTGGCAAGCAGGGATTCGGTGTTGTACCTGGGGTTGGCGAGGTACATGGGTTCCGGCTCGTTGGCGCTGGACATGATGTGGGCGGAGGGGTTGAGGTAGAAATCGAGGGCGCGGTCGGCGGCTTCGTGGAGCTTTTTACTGTCGACCGAGGCGTAGGGGGATGTAGTGTCGGCTTCTGCTTCTGGGGGGTTGGGTGTTGGTTTTTTCATGGTGTAACTCCGCTGAAAGTTGGAGCTGTCCCATTCGGTTTCCGGACGAAGAGGTGGCAGCTGTACGCAGGTTGGAAACCCGGGCAGCGGCGACCCGGTCGACCCGAAGGTCTCCCGCGCACAGCCGCCATAACGGAGTGCACACATTTGAAGTGCGCAAGGATACGTTATGAAAGGCGTGTACGCGCCACTAATACCCGTCGGGGTTTCCAGTCCCGGTCGCTGATTTGGCAGCGACGAACACAGGCTAGAGACCCGACGTCCGACGGACAACCTGAAAACCTTGTGGGAACGTTCCGCAAAATCAAAACAACCTTTAAACATCCCGAATTGAAATACGTATGGGTAGGCGTTGCCGAGAGCTCAAACCGCGACCGGACGATTCTCTGATTTTGATCCACAAAACCAAGATCAAAAGATCGCAGCCTCGTTTCACTCGACAGCTCCTACACCGTAAGCAATGGAATAGTTGGTACACAATCACCTGTGAACCCGTACACAAAACCAAAGAATTAATCCATTCGGCTGGCTAACTCCCGATTAGCTGCTAGCGTCATTCAGACGTGTCCTACAGGCTTGATAAGAAAGGGATTACGCCGTAACGGCCGAGAAGTGCCGAGTATCCAGAAGCCACCAGGGAATCGGGGATGATGTTCAATCGAGTGGGGAAGACTCTTTTTCTGGCCAGTGCGCTGGCGGCTGCGTGTGGCGTGCAGGCGGATAACGCCGAGGACTCGAACAAAAGCAACAACCCGTTGAACGTGGCGCCCGGCGCCAATCTGCAGGACTACTACACTCCGAAACTCTACGACAGCAATGCGCACAGCAATGACGTGTTGCTGCGCGGCACCCTGCCGATTGCGCCCAACGATTTCATCGGCGTGCCGCAACTGGTCCGCGCCACGCTACCGATCAGCACCCGCCCCGATCCGCACAACGGTTACAGCACCGGCATCGGCGATCTGAACCTGTTCGATATCTTCATTCTGAAAACCGAAGGCGTGCAATTGGGCATTGGCCCGTTGATCACTGCGCCGACCGCCGAACAGGACGAACTCGGTACCGGCAAATGGCAAGGTGGCCTCGCCGCCGTGGCCATCGACGCCTCGCCGCGCGGACTGCTCGGCGCGCTGGTGCAGTACCAGAGTTCGTTTGCCGGTGACAACGATCGCCCGCACGTCGAGAGCGCAACCATGCAGCCGTTCATCATCCATAACCTGGAAAAAGGCTGGTACCTGCGCTCGACCGGCACCTGGACTTTCGACCTGAAAAACGACACCCACTACATCCCGCTCGGTCTGGGTGTTGGCAAAGCCTGGAAGTCCGGCAGCAACATCCTCAACGCTTTCGTCGAGCCGCAGTGGACGGTCGACCGCAAGGGCGACGGGCTGCCGCAGTTCGTTATGTACACGGGTATCAATGTGACATTCGGCAAATAAGGAAAACGCCATGCACGCTATTTTCAAAGCCATTGGATACGGCCTGATGATCATGTTTGTCAGCTGTGGTGTCGGCGCCCAGCAGCCCAACCGCCCCACGACGCCAAACGGGTCGGCACAGGAGATTGTTCGCCTTGATATGCCGAAACCAGAAGTCGCCAGCGGTGAATGGAAAATGCCGTTGCTCAACCCGATCAATTCAAAACAATAAGCGGAGTTATTGATGATCAAGCCCAACGTTGTGCGCCCGCTGTTGGCGCTGTGCATGATCGGCAGTCCTCTGCTTTACGCAGCAGAGGGCGGTGTCGGCCGCCCGATCACCGGCCAGCAGGTGTTTTCCAACGCCGGGATCGTCCCACCCGAGCCGGGTTGGGTCATGTCGCTCACCAGCATCTGGTACGACGGCTCGCTCAAGGGCAGTGACGGTGCACCGATTTCCGGCGCAGTCAGCGGCGGGATCGACATGAAAGTCTCCTACACCATGGGCAACTTCACCCACGTCTGGGACACCGGCAAAGGCCCATGGAATTACGCCTCGGCAATCGGTGTGCCGGTGCAATACACCGACATCAAAGCCAGCATCACCGGCCCGCGTGGGCGCACCCTGGGGGACAGCGATTCCGGCACGCAATTCGCCGACGCCTTGATCACGCCGATTGCCGCCGGCTATCACTTCGATGAGCTCAACCACATCTCGTTTTCGCTGCCGATCTACGTGCCAACCGGCGCCTACAACAAGGATCGTCTGGCCAACCCGGGACAGAACAACTACACCTTCATGCCAACGGTGGCGTTCACGCATCTGGATGGCAAGGGCGGCGAACTCACGCTGTCCAGCGGTCTTGAGTTCTATACCGAGAACGACGCCACCGACTATCGCAACGGCAACATCTTCACCCTCGACGCACTGTGGACCCATGGTTTTGGCGATGGCTGGAGCGCGGGTGTTGCGGCCGGCTACATCCAGCAACTCACCGATGACAAAGGCCAGACCGCCGACACCTTCAATGGTTATCGCGGACGCTCTGTAGGCGCCGGCCCGGTCGTGGGCTGGACCGGTAAATTCGCCGACGCCCAAGCCAATATCAGTGCGCGCTGGGTACCGGAGTTCGACACCAAGAACCGCCCTGAAGGCAACGGCTTCAGCGTCAACCTGACCCTGGCCTTTTTCTAGACCGGACACAAAGGACTGCCCCCATGACTGCGCTTACCGACCTCAACGCCCTGCAAGCCAGCATCGCCGAAGCCGTACTCGGCCAGGATCAGGTGATCCGCCAGATCCTCCTCGGCCTGTTGGCCAACGGTCACTTGCTGCTGGAAAGTCTGCCGGGGCTGGCCAAGACCCGCACGGTCAAGGCGCTGGCCAAACACCTCGACGCGAAGATGAGCCGCATCCAGTTCACCCCGGATCTACTGCCCTCGGACATCACCGGGGCCGAGGTGCTGCATCAGGTCGAAGGCAAAAACGAAATCCGCTTTCAGCCGGGGCCGCTGTTCGGCAACCTGATCCTCGCCGACGAGATCAACCGCGCCCCCGCCAAAGTGCAAGCGGCGTTGCTTGAGGCTATGGAAGAGCGCCAGATTACGGTGGCCGGCAACAGCCATGCCCTGCCCGACCTGTTTATTGTGGTGGCGACGCAAAACCCGATCGAACAGGAAGGCACCTATCCGCTGCCGGAAGCGCAGATGGACCGGTTTCTGATGAAAGTCCTGCTCGACTACCCGAGCGCGGAAAACGAAAGTCAGGTGCTGCGCCTGCTGCGCAACGAAGAGTTCGCCCAAGGCGCGAGCACCACGTCAGCCAAAGGTTTCAGCCTGCCGCAGGAGGTGATCTTCGCTGCGCGCAAGGAAGTCAGCGCGGTACATGTCTCTCCGGCCATCGACAGCTACCTGATCGACCTGATCAACGCCACCCGTCACCCCGCCGATTACGACGAAGACCTCGCGCGCTGGATTGCCATCGGTGCCAGTCCTCGCGGCGGCATTGGCCTGGACCGTTGCGCACGTGCCGATGCGTGGTTGCAGGGTCAGGACTTTGTCTCGCCGGACAACGTGCGCGCGGTGGTGCATCCGGTGCTGCGCCATCGTCTGCAATTGAGCTACGACGCGGTGGCCGACGGCGTGAGTGCCGATCAGGTGCTCGACCGGATTCTCGACAAAGTGGCGATTCCGGCATGAACGACGAAGGTCTGGTCTACGTCTCTCTCGCGCAATTGATGGCGCTGGAGTTCAAGGCCCGTGACCTGAGTTTTCTTGCACGACAGCCGCGGGGCAGCATCCTCGCCGGCAACCATGCTTCGCGCCTGCGCGGGCGTGGCTTGAATTTCGATGAGCTGCGTCGCTATCAGCCGGGCGACGACTTGCGTCACCTCGACTGGCGCGCCTCGCTGCGCACCGGCAAACCGGTGGTGCGTACCTTCACCGAAGAGCGCGACCGCCCGGCGTTGATCGTCGTCGATCAGCGCATGTCGATGTTCTTCGGCTCGCAACGCAGCTTCAAATCCGCCCTCGGCGCCGAACTCGCGGCACTGGCGGCGTGGATGGTGTTCAACGCCGGCGACCGGGTTGGCGGACTGGTGTTCAACGATCAGCGTATCGACAGCATCGCACCGTTGCGCAGCCGTAAACGTGTGGAAGCCTTGCTCAGTCGCATCGCCGAACAGAATCAGGCACTGAGCGCGGCTAATCCCGACGCCGAAGACGAAGACCAACTGGACAAGGTCTTGCAACGCTGCCTCGCCTTGGCCGGACACGACCATTTGATCTGCATCGTCAGCGACTTCGCCGGGGCCGGTGAACGAACCTTGCAACTGATGCGGCAATTGTCGGCGCACAACGATGTGATTGCGCTGCAGGTCTACGACCCGCTGGCGATGAAGCTGCCGAGCAATGGTCGCCTGCTGGTTACCCAAGGCGAATTGCAAGTGGAACTGGCGGTGGAAAAACGCAACGTGCACCAACCGCTGGGGGATTTTCTCAGCGGCCGGCTGAAAGACGTCGCCACTTTGCTGCGCCGCAGTCAGGTGCCGCTGATGATGTTCAGTACCGCCGAAGAAGCCCATGCGCAACTGCGCGCCGAGCTGGGTAAAAGTGCCGGAGCACGGCGATGAACCCGAATGTCCCAAGCATTGAACAGCTCAAAGAGCTGGGCCTGCCCGAGCCGGTCAGTTATGCGCCGCAGACGTGGGGATGGTGGGTGTTGCTCGCCCTGCTCATATTGGCCGCGTTGTTGATCGGCATTCGGCGTTATTGGCAATGGCGCAGGGACGCTTATCGGCGCGAAGGCCTGGCACGTCTGACGCAGTTGCGCAGCCGTAGTGATGACTTGAATGCCTTGCGCGAACTGCCGGAACTGCTCAAGCGCGTCGCCCTCTCGATGCCCACACAATCCCCAAAGTGGAACCCGATCCCTGTAGGAGTGAGCCTGCTCGC
Source organism: Pseudomonas sp. GM24 (assembly GCF_000282235.1). Lineage (NCBI taxonomy): Bacteria > Pseudomonadati > Pseudomonadota > Gammaproteobacteria > Pseudomonadales > Pseudomonadaceae > Pseudomonas > Pseudomonas sp. GM24. The sequence goes on from NZ_AKJR01000120.1 coordinate 6,507, forward strand.
GATAGCGTCATCACGTTCAACACATGCATCGACTGACCGGACGCCATCGCGAGCAGGCTCACTCCTACAGGGTCCTGCGGCGTTGGGGAGGGAGGATTGGCAAGGCTACTTGCAGCGCCACTGCAAAAAGCCGCTACCGGCCGATTTCAGCGAACAACTCGCGCAACTCGCCTACGCCCCCGACGACACCTTGCGCGCCCTCCCCGCGCCGCAACGCCTGGCGCTGTTCGACACCTGCCAATACTGGATGGAGCATCACCATGTGGCAGCTTGATTACCCCTGGCTGTTGCTTCTGCTGCCATTACCTTGGCTGGCTTACCGCTATCTGCCCGCCTACAACGAGGCCCGCAGTGCCGTGCGTGTGCCGTTTTTCGCAGCCATGAGCCGCGCGGTCGGTGAGGCCCCGGGCATCGTCGGCAACCGCCGCAATCACTGGCAACTGCTGCTGAATGTTCTGGTCTGGGCTTTGATTTTGTTGGCCGCCGCACGCCCGGTTTTCGTGGAAAAACCCATCGAACGGCAACAACCGGTACGCGACCTGATGCTCGCCATCGACCTCTCGCAGTCAATGGAAACCGAAGATTTCACCAACGCCAACGGTGAAAAGATCAATCGCCTCGCCGCCGTCAAAGAGGTGGTGCAAGGCTTTATCGACAAGCGCAAGGACGACCGCCTCGGTCTGATCGTGTTTGGCACCGGCGCCTACCCGCAGGCGCCGCTGACCCTCGATCACGCCAGCCTCTCGCTGCTGCTGGCCGACACCGGTATCGGCATGGCCGGCCCCAACACCGCGATCGGTGACGCGATCGGTTTGAGCCTGAAGCTGCTGGACAAGGCCCACGAGCAGGAGAAAGTGCTGATCCTGCTTACCGACGGCAACGACACCAGCAGCGCGATCACCCCGGATCACGCCGCTGAAATGGCCGCCAACAAAGGCGTGATCATTCACACCATCGGCATCGGTGACCCGAGCGCGTCCGGTGAGGCCAAGGTCAACTTGTCGGCGCTGGAACAGATCGCCAAAACCACTGGCGGCCAGTTCTTCCGCGCCGAAGACCGCAACGCGCTGGATCAGGTCTACAGCACCCTCGATCGCCTCACGCCACACCAGGTGAAAACCCTTAGCCATCAACCACAACGCGAGTTGTTCTACTGGCCGCTGGGCGCGGCGGTTGCGCTGTTGGGGCTGTATCACCTCGGCGCGCTGCTGCGTGTGCGTCTGGCGTTTGCCCGTCAGCGGCAGGAGGCCTGAGATGGAAATCAACCTCAGTGACTTCCATTTCCTCCGCCCCCTATGGCTGCTGCTCGCACTGTTCGGTGCCGTGCTGCCGCTGCTCTGGCGGCGTGGTCGCGACCTGCAACGACGGCTGCGCGGCAATATCGCCGAGCACTTGTTGCCGCATCTGCTGGTGACTCCGCAGGACCATCAGCGCCTGCGCCCGGTGCACCTGCTGTGCGCACTGTTGATCCTCGGCGCCGTCGCCGCCGCCGGACCGACCTGGGAACAGGATCGACCGGACTTCCTTGAAAATCGTGCGCCGTTGATTGTCGCCGTGGACCTGTCGCCATCGATGGACGCCAGCGATGTGCAGCCGAGTCGACTGGAAGCGGCGAAACACAAACTGCACGACCTGATCCAGCGCCGCGCCGGCGCCCGTACCGCACTGATCGCTTACGCCGGCAGCGCCCATCTGGTGTTGCCGCCGACCGATGATCCGGCGCTGCTCGACACCTTCATTCAAGCCTTGGGCAGCGGATTGATCGACAAACCGGGCAAAGACGTCGGCGCGGTGATCGATCAGGCGAAACGCTTGCTCAATGCCGAAAAAACACCCGGGAGCCTGCTGCTGATCACTGACGGCGCTGACACCGCAGAACTCGACGGCCTCGACCAGCGTGTGGGCGACAGTCCATTGCAAGTGCTGGTATTGGCCGTTGGCAGTGAGGACGGCGGCATCATTCATGATGCCAACGGCCAGCCGCGCACCGATGCCAACGGGCGCCCGGCACTGGGCCGTTTCGATCCGGCAGCAATCAAGCAACTGGCCTCCGCCCTCGATGCGCCACTGGGCAGCCTGAGCGTCAATGACGATGATCTGGACTGGATCGAGTTGCACGCGCAGCAGCATTTTCAGAGTGCCAGCGCCGAGCAGCGCGAACTGCACTGGAAAGACGCCGGTTACTGGCTGTGCTGGCCGTTGTTGCTGTTGGCGCTGTGCAATGTGCGCAAGGGCTGGAGCGTCAACTGGATGCCCGCGCTGGCACTGGCGATTGGCTTGGGCTGGCCAGCAGCACCGGCGCAGGCCAACGCCCTGACCGATGCGTTTTTCACCCGCGACCAGCAAGGTCGCTGGGCGTTCGAACATGAGCATTTGCCGCAGGCTGCCGCGCTGTTTGTCGATCCGTACTGGAAAGGTGTCGCGGCGTATCACGCAGCCGACTACGACTTGGCGCTGGCGACCTTCGCGCGGCTCGACACGCCGCAGGCGTATTTCTATCTGGGCAATATTTACGTGCGCCGCTTCAAGTTCGATGAAGCCATCGCCGCGTATACCCAGGCCTTGAAGCTGCAACCGCAGTTCCCCGAAGCCACGGCCAATCTGGCGCTGGCGCAAGCGCTGCTCAAGGACACCGAAAGCGCCGAGAAAAACGCCCCGGAGACCAAGCCCGATGAGGTGAAATTCGATAAGGCGCCGGGTAAGGGTCAGAGCAAAAAGGTCGAGACCGAGCAGGCTGCGTCCGATGCCTTGTGGCTGCAGAACCTGACCACCTCGCCGGCGAAGTTTCTCCGGCAGAAGTTCAGCTTGCAGGATCAGCAGGGAGCCAGGCCATGAAGCGCCTAACCCCTACTACCGCCATCGCTGGCAAGCCAGCTCCCACAGGGAACTCCGGTGTTATCACCGATTTTGTGAACACCATAAAACCCTGTGGGAACTGGCTTGCCAGCGATGGGGCCAGATTGATCACTACAAGAATCAGCTTCTGGTTCCTGGCCAGTCTGCTCAGCCTCAATGCTTTCGCCGCCGAACCCCAACTCAAAGTCCAGGCCCACCTGCAACCCGCCGAAGGCGCCATGGTTGGCGGTCTGGTCGAGCTGCAAATCGACGTCCTCACCGACACCTGGTTCACCAGCGCCGCCACCCTGCCCGACCTGAAGCTCGACGGCGCCCTGGTCATGCCGCCGGACGGTCAGGCGCAGCATCTCAATCAAACCATCGACGGTCAGGCCTTCAGCGGTTTGCGCTACAGCTACCTGATTACCCCGAACGTCGCGCGCAGCTTCGACATTCCGGCGCTGACCGTGCGCGCCACACCCGGTCAGGCCACGACAGAAATCAGTGCGCAGAGCCAACCGGTGCAGTTCAGCGCGGCCCAGCCGCCCGGCTTCAAACCCGGGGAAACACCGCTGGTGGTCAACGGTTTGCGTTTCACTCAGAGCATCACCCACTCGGCGACGCCGTTGAAAGTCGGCGACAGCATCACCCGCCAACTGACCCTGCAAGCGGACGGCGCACTGGCCATGGCCCTGCCGATTCCAATGCTCGGTGATGTTCCCGGTCTGAGCCGCTATGCGAAAACCCCGCAAGTCACCGCTCTGGACGACGGTCGCGGTGACATCCTCGGCGGTCAGCGCATCGACAGCGTCAGCTACCGCATCGACAAGGCCGGCTCGCACACGTTGCCGGCCATCGAGGTGAAATGGTGGGACGCCGGCACTAGCCAATCGCGCACCGCGCAAGTGCCGGCGGTGACGTTCGAAGCAGCAGCCGGCACGCCTTACAAAGCGGTCTTTTCGATCAGCGCAGACCTCAAGCAACTCGGCCAGAATCGCCTGCACTTCTCTACACGCTGGCTGTGGTGGCTGACCCTGATCGTGGCGGTCGTCGGTGCCGCTTATCTGTTGCGTCCAGCGTTTAACCGCGCCCGGCAACAGTGGCAAGTACGCCGCCAGGCGCAACTACGGGCATGGCAGCAATCCCCTGACTTCGCCTGGCAGCAAGTCAACGCACAACTGCAAGCGCGACCTGCGCAATTGAGCGCGCTGTACCTGTGGCTGCGCCGCAGTCGGCTGGGGCTGAAACTGGTCGACGCGGGCCCGCGCCTGCAAGGGCTGTTACGCGGGCTTTATGGTCGTCAGCCAAGCACCGAGCAAACACTCGTTCAACTGCGCGAATCATTGACTACGCTTCACAGTCAGGCCGAACAGCAGCACGCGAAACCGGCCTCGGCCCTGCGCCCGCTCAACCCCGTTCACGAGAAGGATTTCCCATGACGACTGCGCTACGGCAACGCCAACGTTTCGGACTCGCCCTGTTGTTTGGCCTCGCCCTGCCATTGCTGGCTCAGGCCAGCGAGCCGCTGCCGTCGTGGAATGACGGCCCGGCGAAGAAGAACATTATCGAATTCGTGCAGGCGGTGACCGACCAGACCAGCAAGGACTTCGTCAAACCGGGCGACCGCATCGCCGTGTTCGACAACGACGGTACGTTATGGAGCGAACAACCGGCCTATTTCGAATTGCTGTTTGCCTTCGATGAGGTCAAGCGCAACGCCGCGCAGCATCCGGAGTGGAAGACTACCCAGCCGTTCAAAGCCGTGCTGGAAAACGATCACAAGGCGCTGGCCGCTTCCGGCATGGAGGGCCTGCTGAAAATCGTCGGGGCGACCCACACCGGCATGACCACCGAAGCCTTCGATGACTACGCCAAAACCTGGCTCAGTCAGGCGCGGCATCCAAGGACCGGCAAACCGTACACCGAGATGATCTTCCAGCCGATGCTGGAAATGCTCGACTACCTGCGCAAACAGGACTTCAAGACCTACATCGTTTCCGGCGGCGACACCGGGTTCATGCGCGCCTTCGCCGAGAAGGTCTACGGCATCCCGCCGGAACAGGTGATCGGCACCACCTTCATCACGTCATTTCAGTACAAGGACGGCAAGGCCTCGATCGTGCGCACAGCGAAACTGGCGCACAACGACGACGGCCCCGGCAAACCGGAAAGCATTGATGCGGTGATCGGCAAACGGCCGATCCTCGCCTTCGGCAACTCCGACGGCGACCTGCAGATGCTGCAGTGGACGGCCGCCGGTTCCGGTAAACGCTTCATGGGCCTGGTGCACCACACCGACGCCAAGCGCGAATGGGCCTATGACCGTCAATCCGATATCGGCCGGCTCGACAAAGCCCTCGATGAAGCGAATTCCCGTGGCTGGACCGTGGTTGACATGGCGTCGGAGTGGCGCCGGATCTACCCGTTCGAGCCTGCGGTCACCGGGCAGGTGCAATAAGAAAGCGTGATGCAGGACTGCAATAAACGTTAGTCGCAATAAACGACCCCCGCGAAAAGGAGCTAGTCATATGACTCGCATACGCAAGTGGCTACCGAAACTCGCCCTGGTGGCGACTTCGGTCATGGCGCTGTCGGCAACTGCCACAGCGGCTGAGAAACCCAACATTCTCGTAATCTTCGGCGATGACATCGGCCAGACCAATATCAGCGCCTATTCGATGGGGGTGGTGGGCTACAAGACCCCGAACATCGACCGCATCGCCAAAGAAGGCATGATGTTCACCGACTACTATGCGGAGAACAGCTGCACCGCCGGTCGATCCTCGTTCATCACAGGGCAGACACCGCTGCGTACTGGCTTGTCGAAAGTCGGCCTTCCCGGTGCCACGGTCGGCCTGCAAAAGCGCGACATTACCATCGCCCAGGCGCTGAAATCGCAGGGTTACGCCACCGGCCAGTTCGGCAAGAACCACCTCGGTGACCGCGACGAATACTTGCCGACCAACCACGGTTTCGACGAGTTTTTCGGCAACCTGTATCACCTCAACGCAGAGGAAGAGCCAGAGCGTCCCAACTGGCCCAAGGACAATCAGGAGTTCACCAAGGCCTTCACTCCGCGCGGTGTGATTCACAGCTTCGCTGATGGCAAGATCGAAGACACCGGCGCCTTGACGACCAAGCGCATGGAAACCATCGACGACGAAACCACGGCGGCTGCACAAGCGTTCATTGAGAAACAGGCCAAGGCGGACAAACCGTTCTTCGTCTGGATGAACACCACGCGCATGCACTTGTTCACCCACGTGCGTGAATCGATGCGCGGCCAAAGCGGCATGGCCGGCAATGAGTATGCGGACGGCATGATTGAACATGACGGTGACGTCGGCAAACTGTTGAAAACCCTCGATGACCTGAAAATCACCGACAACACCATCGTCGTCTATACCACCGACAACGGCCCGAACCAGTTCTCCTGGCCGGACGCGGCGACGACGCCGTTCCGTAACGAGAAGAACTCCAACTGGGAAGGCGCTTATCGGGTTCCGGCAATCGTCCGCTGGCCGGGCAAGATCAAGGCAGGCGAGGTCTCCAACGAGATGTTCTCCGGCCTGGACTGGTTCCCGACCCTGCTGGCCGCTGCTGGCGACACGGGCGTCAAAGACAAGCTGCTCAAGGGCTGGTCACCGGTTTCCGGCGGCACCAGCTTCAAGGTGCATCTGGACGGTTATAACCAGTTGCCCTACCTCACCGGCCAACAACCCAAGGGCGAGCGTAAAGAGTTCTACTACTTCAACGATGACGGCGTGCTGGTTTCCATGCGCTACGACAACCTGAAGGCAGTGTTCTGCGAACAGCGAGCGCCGGGTGGGTTCAAAGTCTGGAGCGAACCTTTCGTGTGCCTGCGTGTACCGAAGATCTTCAACCTGCGCATGGACCCGTACGAACGTGCGGACATCGTTTCCGATCAATACTATGACTGGGCGACGAAAAACGTCTTCCTGACCGAAGTGGCCGTGATGAAGGCAGCCGAGTTCCTGCAGACCTTCATCGAATATCCACCAAGTCAGCGCCCTGCAAGCTTCAGCATTGACCAGATCCGGCAGGCAGTTGATGCCAAGATCGCCGAGAAGCAGAAAGCTGCACAGTAACACCGCTCGACTGCCGCTCGCCGTCACCGGCGGGCGGCCCTTTTTTTGACTTGGGACCGTGTCGGCTTCTTCGCGAGCAGGCTCGCTCCCACAGGGGATTTGTGGTGGCCACAGGTCCAGTGTGGGAGCCTGCTCGCGAAGGGGCCAGCACCGTCACAATCACTTCTGAATTAAGGCCTCCGCATGTCCTCACGTATCGCCAGCAAGCCGTCGGCCATACCCGCCTCGCATACCGCCGCTCCCGCGCTGCTGTTCCCCGCCCTGCTGCTGTGCATCTCCGGCGCGGCGGCGCTGGTCTATCAGGTGCTGTGGATCAAGCAACTGTCGCTGGTGGTCGGCGTCGAGGTGTATGCGATCACCACCGGTATCAGTGCGTTTTTCGCAGGCTTGGCTATCGGTGGCTGGCTGTTCGGGCGCTGGGCCGATCGCTTGCAGCAGCCGGTGTTGCTGTATGCCGGGCTGGAAGTGCTGGTGGCGATTCTCGGCGTCGGCGCGACCGTGGCCATGAGCCTGGCGGCCAGTCCGTTTGCCTGGCTGCAAGAGCATGTCGGCCTGATCGCGTGGATATTGCCGTTCGCATTGGTCGGCCTGCCGGCGGTGTTGATGGGCGGCACCCTGCCGGTGCTGGTGCGTTCGCTCGCCGCCGATCCGGGCAAGGCCGGCGGTCAGTTGTATGCGGCGAATACCTTGGGGGCGATTGTCGGCACCCTGCTCGCCGCGTTCGTGTTGATCGCCAGCCTCGGTGTGCGTGGTAGCGCGTTGTTCGCGGCGATGCTCAATCTGCTGGCAGCCATCGGTGCGTTATGGCTGGCCCAGCAGCATCCGGCGCCCCTGACCACCACCGTCAAACACCACGCGGAAAAAGCCCCGGATCGAACCGCGCTGTGGCTGTACTCCATCGCCGGTGGCGTGGCGCTCGGTTATGAAGTGGTCTGGTCGCAATCGATCGTGCAGTTCATGAGCACTCGCACCTACGCGTTTGCCGTGGTGCTGGCGACCTATTTGACCGGGTTGTTTATCGGCAGCGCCCTGCTCGCCCGGCGGGTCGAGCGCATTCGTGATCCGTGGGGCGTGTTCGGCTTGCTGATTGCCGGCGCCGGCCTGATCGCGTTGCTGGAAATCGCCGTGCTCGGGCGCTGGCTGGTGATCGCGCAAAGTCAGGCGGAAATGTGGCTGTTGAGTCTGGGCGCCAGTGAACTCGCCGGCATGAGTGCACGCTTCGCGGTGGCAGCGTTGAGCATTGTCTTTGTACCGACGCTGCTGCTTGGCGCGGCGTTTCCGCTGGCACTGCGTTTGAGTGTCGGCCATGAACGCGTAGGTCGGGATGTGGGTGCCGTGGTCGCTTTCAATACCCTCGGCGGAATCGTCGGGGTGATGCTCTGCGGCTTCCTGTTGATCCCGCTGCTGGGGCTGGTGCGGACCTTGGGCCTGCTGGCGATTATCGCCGCCGGCATCGGCTACTTTGCTGTGCGCAAAGGTCATCACGTGAAGAAAGGCCGGCGTCAGGCCGTGGTCGCCCTCGGTCTGGTCTCGGTTGCGTTTGCCGTGTTTACCCCGGTCGACAAACTCGCCAGCCTGTTACCCGGTGCGCGCAATGGCACTCTGTCGTTCTACGAAGAAGGCCGCGGTGGCACCGTGGCCGTGGTTGCTCAAGGTCGCGGCGATAACACCTTCCATCGCTTGTATATTCAAGGCGTGTCGAACACTGGTGACGCCATGCCTTCACTGCGCTACATGCGCGTGCAAGCCTTGCTGCCGCTGTTGATTCACAACGGTGAGCCACGCTCGACACTGGTGATCGGTTTCGGCACCGGCATCACCGCTGGCGCCCTGCTGCGCTACCCGGGGCTGGAACATCGGGTGGTCGCCGAGTTGCTGCCGTCAGTGGTCAAAGCCGCGCCGTTGTTCAAGGGCAACTTCAACGCCGCCAGCGATCCCGGCGTCGATGTGCGTCTGCGCGACGGGCGCCAGGAACTGCTACGCAGCGCACAAACCTACGACCTGATCACCCTCGAACCGCCACCGCCCTCTGCGGCCGGTGTGGTCAATCTGTATTCGCGGGATTTCTATCAGTTGGCGGCGAGTCGCCTGGAGGACAAAGGCATCGTCGCGCAGTGGCTGCCGTTGCCGACGCAGAACATCGACGACTCGCGTTCGCTGGTGCGCAGCTTCCTTGATGTGTTCCCGTATGCCTCGCTGTGGACCAGCGAATTCCACGAGATGCTGCTGGTCGGTTCGCTGCAGCCGATGGAACTGGACGCCGCAAAAATCACCGCGCGCTTCCAGCAGGACAGCGTGCGCAGCACCCTGCAGGACGTCGGTATCGGCTCGGCCGCTGCCCTGCTCGCGACCTGGGTCACCGATCGCGCCGGGCTTGAACGCTTTGCCGCCGATGCACCTGCGGTGACCGACGATCAACCGCGCATCGAGTACGCGCCGTGGGTGCGCAGCAAGGAAATCACACGCGTGTTGCCGGCACTGTTGGACCTGTATCAGGCGCCGCCACTGGTGAATGCCGATGCCGGATTCAATGAACGCATGGAAAGCCATCGCCAGCGCTTGATGCAGTTCTATCGCGCCAGCCTGCATGCCTATGACGGCGACCGCGATGCCTGGGCACGGGATATCGGCGAGGTGATGCGCGGCGATGGCGGCAACCCGTATTTCCGCTGGTTCGTCGGCAAATGAATGGTGGCTGAGGACTTTTCGACGCGAAACAGGTAGGGTGCGCACAATCAAAGTGCCACCACTGGACCGCGTCGAAGGTTTTCATGGAGTTGTACACGCAATGAGTTGCTGGACCGTGCTTGGCCTTACCGCCGACGCCGATACGCGCAGTATCAAACGCCAATACGCCGCCCTGCTCAAACAGACCCGCCCGGACGAAGACGCTGAGGGCTTCCAGCGCCTGCGTGACGCCTATGAGCAAGCCCTGAATTACAAGGAATGGGCGCAGGTCCACGAAGACAACGAAGCGCCGGACGACAGCTGGGATTTGACCGGCCTGACCGTGGTCGAAGTCGATGCCTTGCAACAGGCGACGCGCTCGCTGCACGGCACCAGCCTTGCGCAGTTGCAACAGCGCCATGCCCTCGCCGTTGAGCAGGGTTGTGCGCATATTCTCGAAGAAACCCTGCTGCAGCATTGCATCGAGCACCCTGAAGCATCGGCGCCGATGGTCGATTGGGCGGTGCAGACCTATCACTGGTTCAGTGCCTGGCAGCGGCTTGAGCTGGATGAAGAGTCGATCGAACTGTTGCTCGATCAGCAGCGTGATCGCATGACTCGACCATTGCGTGATGCCCTCGAACGCGAAGACGGCGAAGCCTTTTTGCGGGCCTACGCACAGTGCGCGCAATACCTTTGGCTCGACGCTGAAGTGCACCGGCAGTGGTTCAACCTGTACCTGAGTCGATTGCTGCTGGACAGCGAATACTGGTCCTCCGCTATTTTCGAACAGGTGTGCGTTGGCCAAGGCTGGCACTCCGGCCCGGCCAACCTTTGCCCGAAAGATGAATGGAAGCGGCTGACCGCTCGCTACGAGGCACCGCTGTTTATCGCGCAGCAACGTCAACTCGCCGAAGAGCCGCCCGCCACCGCCGAACACCGCGCCGCCCGCCTGTTGCTCGGCAGCGGCCCGTTCAGCCAGCGCCGCGCATTGGCCCGGCGCCTGCGTGAGAAAGATTGGGAGCATTGCCGACACTTGAGTTCGGCGCTGTACGCCAATCATCCGAAGGTCTGCGCAGCGTTGCCCGGTGGCACCGCGTTCTTCTGGCGCGACTGGGAACTGAAACGCGGTGAATGGCCGACCTACGTTGGCGTGGTGCTGGCCTGTCTGATCGGTGCGTTTAGCCATTTCATCCCGCTGGGGCTGCGCGTCACCGGTTTGTTCAATATTTTCATGGTGTCGATCGTGGTGTTTGGCGTAATTGCCGCCGGCCTCAATTGGCTGGCCCACGATCTGGCGCACCGTTATTGGCTGCTGGATGACTGGCTAAGCGAGCGGCTGTGTCCGGGGATCGTGGCGCCATTCGGGGTACTTCGCGACCTGATTCCCTGTGCGCTGATGGTCGCCGGACTCACTTGGCTATTCGGTCCTGTCGGCGGGGTGGTCTATGCAACGACGCTGGCGGTGGTCGGCCTGGTCCGGCGGCGTCAGATCGAACCGCACGTGTCCTGGGAACAACGCAATCCACTGCTGAAGATTTGCCTGGCGGTACTCGGCGTTGTCGCCCTGGTGATCTTACTCGGCGTGCTCAATGTGATCGCCAGCAAAGACACGGTGACCCGCAATCAGGGACTGCAACCCTGGGCCGAGCGTTTGTGCAGTCGTCTGCCCGCCACGGCGACTGGCTGCGGTGCACCCGCTACCCGTGAGCAATGGTATGGCGCGGAGGCAAAACCATGAGTTCGAGAATGATGTTTGTCAGTGGTCTACTGATCGCACTGCTGGTGATGGGGTTGTCGGGGGCAACCACGCCGTTCCTGCAACTCGACCTGTGGCTGGACAATCGCGACGCGCCCGTCACTGCTCAGGCCAACGCACTAAGCCCGATCATCACCTGCATCAACCGAGTCGACGTGCATTGGCAGGTGGCCTACGAGCAATACAAACACCCGAAACCGCCAAAGGATTATTCCGCCGCCAATTGGGTCCCCGAGCCACGGGACTTCGAAGACAGCGATGCGCGCATCGTGCAGGACATCCAGAAGGATGTCTGTCTTTCCAACATGAACCTGAAGCTCGATCTTCTGGGCTATCAGCCGGGACTCTCGCAACGCGCCCGTGACTATGCGAAAGCGCTGCAGGGCGTGGCAACAGTATCGATGCCCTCACGATTCGATAGAAGTGCCAGCTTCGTTTCCGTGTTCCCGAATCCGTCAGGGGGCTACCGGGAGCGGTACCTGAGCGCCATCGCTGACTACCTCCAAACGTCGGCGGCCTTGAGAAAAGACCTTCTTGCGCTGGATATGGCCCAGCGCAGCGAACAACTGAAACGGCTGGATGCGCGCATGGGCAAGGAGATCCACTGGTCGCTGCTGGCCTACATGATTCAGGCCCGAAATACGCTGGAGCAGTTGGAAGACGGGATGAAGCACCAAACGCTGACACCGCAAACCGTGGCGGACACCACCGCCAGCCTGCAACAGGCATGGTCTCGCCGCGAGCCTTTCATTCGCACCGGCGAGCGCGGATTCCGCACCAAGGATGATGACGCAAAGGAACTGTGGGAATACATCAGCGAGCCCGCGCAGCATTACCTCGACGCGCTGAACACCCTGCACAAGGACTGGCAGGAACACGCCGAACCGCAACGTTTGAGCGACGACTACTACGCCGTCACCCGTGGTTACGACGCCTTGCTCAGCCACTACAACCGCCGGGCACGCGCCAACTTCTGAGGAGTTGCACCGGCCGGACCGTCCTCGTGGACAATCCGGCCGGGCGCACTTATTTGGCAGCCTTGAGCTTCAGATACGACTGACGCATGTCCGAGGCCCAGCCATCGATCACCGGTTTGACGTCATTCGCCGTCATCGCCTGCGAGTCATTTTCCAACGGTTTGCCGGTGCCTTTGCGCACTACTTGCGAGATAACCTTGTTGTTCGCGCCATCAAGGAACACCGCTTCGGTGGCCAATGTCGTTTCCTGATCGCGAATACCGCTGGCCGTGCTGACCGCTGCTGCCACCAGGGCAATCGGAATCACTTCATAGGCGTGCAGGCCTTCGGTCTTGCTGCTCACGGCGGTGATCGCCGCACGCACCACGATCACGCCCGGGCCTGGGCCGGTGGCCAACGGCAGGTCTTTGCCGATTTCACGCTTGAGTGCCTGATCGTAGTAGGAAGTGATGCCATTGAGGGTTTGCTGGGAGATCTTCGCGGTCGGTTGCGGTTTCGGGTACAGCTGGGTCGGCTCGATATACACACTGGTGAATTTCTTGATGTCGACCTTCGGATCGATCCAGCGCATGACCTCGGCACCGGACGGCGATTTGGCCTCCTTGAGCTGGCTGTAGTCTTTGAGGAAGCCGGAGTACTCTTTCGGGTCGACGGTTTTGCTGGAACAACCCACCACTGCGAGAGTGGCAAAACACAGAGTGCCCATCATCACTGCTAGCTTCATGCTGTAACTCCTGTCAGAAGGCCGAAAACTTTGCCTGGGGGAGTTACAGGTATAGCTAAAACCTCAGTAATTGCGATTGCAAAGCACAAAATTCACACAAACCTGCGCGACGGATCACAAGGGTCATTTGACAGACGCCGATGATCCGGCAAAGCTGCATCGAGCTTGAACGCACGCCAGACGGCAAATGCACCTGGACTACGGAAGTCGCAATGCCCAAGCATAAAAATAAAACAGCACAACCTGACCCTGATTCGACGCAACCTTCCATTTCAAAATACCTGTTCCCGATCACCATCGCTGTACTGCTCGCCGCCGTCGCGGGCATCGGCTGGTTTCTGTTCAGCCCTGCTCCGGCGCCGTTGAAACCCGCGCCGATCAGCGCCCCCGTCGCCCCGGCTGCCAAGCCACAACCAGTTGTGGCGAGCAAACCGGCGACGATGGTCGATGAACAACAATGCCAGGGCTGCCACAGCGAACAGGTCAAGGACTGGCAAGGTTCACATCACCAATTGGCGATGCAGCCGGCGAACGCTGAGACGATGCTCGGCGACTTCAACAACGTCACCTTCAAAGGCGAAAACGAGACCACGCGTTTCTCGCGCAAGGGCGATGAATTCTGGGTCAATACGCCCGGCATCGACGGCAAGAACGCCGACTTCAAAGTCGCCTACACCTTCGGCATCGCGCCGCTGCAGCAATACCTGATCGAAGTCGGCGAAGGTCGTTTGCAGGCGCTCGGCGTGGCCTGGGATACCGAGAAACATCGCTGGTTTCATCTCTATGCCGGCCAAGGCGTCAACTTCAAGAATCCGCTGCATTGGAGCAAGCCGAGCCAGAACGCCAACTTCATGTGCGTCGAGTGCCACACCACCGGCTTCAAGCGCAATTTTGATGCGGCCAGCAACACCTTCAACAGTCAGTGGAACAGCCTCGGTGTCGGTTGCCAGGCTTGCCACGGCCCGGCCTCGAATCACCTGGAGTGGACGCAGAAAAAAACTGACCTGATTCATCAGGGGTTTGACGTCGACCTCAAGGACAAGAACGCCACCGTCGAGATCGAAACCTGCGCCCGCTGCCATGCACGTCGAGCGCCGTTGGGCGATGGCTACACCGTCGGCAAGCGGCTGATGGACGACTACCTGCCGAGCACCCTCACCCGCGAACTGTATGCGCTGGACGGCAAGATCAAGGATGAGGTGTTCGAACATGGCTCGTTCCTGCAAAGCAAAATGTTCGACAAGGGTGTGCGTTGCAGCAACTGCCACAACCCGCACAGCAACGAGCTGAAGGCACCGGGCAACGCGGTGTGCCTGCAATGCCATAACACCGCTGGCAAGACTTCAATCGAAGGTGTCGACGGCAAAGGCCTGCAAGCGAAGAACTACGATTCCATCGAGCATACGCGCCACACCATGGGCCAGCCCGGTTCGCAGTGCGTCGATTGTCACATGCCCGGCAAGTTCTACATGGGCAATGACTTCAGGCATGACCACAGCTTCAGCATTCCCAACCCGGAACGGGCGCAGAAGCTCGGCACACCGGACGCCTGCCTGACCTGCCATCAAGGCAAGACTGGCGACAAGGTCACCGCGCAGTTCAAGTTGTGGAGCGCCTCTACCGCGCCGCTGGCACCGCGTTATGACGAAAGCCTGTGGTTGATCCGCAACGGCCAGCCGGGCGCCGCGGATGCGCTATATGAGCAGTTGCAGCGCAGCAATTTGCCAGCGATTCAACGGGCGACGTTGCTCGCTGAATTGCCGCTGTACCCGAGCGAACAGGCACTGAAACTGGCCACCCAGGACTTGAAGAATCCGGCGCCGCAAGTACGTGAAAGCGCTGCGCGAGCGATCAGTGCATTCCTGCCGCCACCGGAGCGTGCGCCATTGTTGTCGCCGCTACTGGGTGATCCAGTGAAAGCCGTGCGCATTGTGGCTGCGCGGGATCTGTTGAGTGTTGCGCGCAACAATGGTCTTGGCGCTGCGCAAGCCAATTGGGAGGCTGCGATTGCCGAGTACGAAGCAGTGCAGAAAAGCCTGCTGGAACGTGCCGAGACCAATCTGAATCTGGCGATGCTGTATCAGGCCAATGGCCGTGGTTCGCAAGTCGAAGGTCTGCTGCGCTCGGCACTCAAGCGCGACCCGGATTTCTATCCGGCGTTGGTGACGCTGGTGCAATGGCTGGAGGCCAATGGTCGTGGCCAGGAGGCGCAGACGCTGTTGGATGACAGCCTCAAGCAGCATCCGGACGCCGCACTGTTGCAGCACACCCGTGGCTTGTCGCTGATCCGCGCCGGCAAGACCACCGAAGCCATGTCACCGCTGAAAAAAGCTGCGCAACTGGAGCCGCAGAACGCTCAGTACGGTTATGTGCTGGCGGTGGCGCTGCATGAAAGCGGCAAGGTCGATGAGGCGTGCGCGGTGCTGGAAGGTTTGCTCAAGGTACAACCGGCGAACCGCAACGCGCGGTTGTCGCTGATTCAGTGGTATCTCGACAGTGGGCAGGAGCCGAAGGCGCAGGTGCTGTTGCAGGGGTGGAAGAAGATGAACATGGGGGATCCGGCGCTTAAGTGACCGGCTGGATGCAGTGGTCTAATTTCCCCGG
>NZ_AKJR01000121.1:0-21927 GCF_000282235.1 Pseudomonas sp. GM24
AGCCTGCTCGCGATAGCGGTAGTCCAGTCAATGTAAGTGTTGACTGAACAAACGCCATCGCGAGCAGGCTCACTCCTACAGGGTTTTTGTGGTGTCTGGCAGAGCGGGGCAGTTGCCGGAACCGCACTTCGCGTCCACTCTATGACCTGCCGACAAGGAGCGTCCGCCGACCCTCCGTCGTGACCACAGGGAGCTTGCAGCATGAGCGAAGACAACAAGGTAAAAGGCCCGGCGTCGTACTTCCCCTCCATCGAGAAAAAATACGGCCAGCCCATCGATCACTGGCTGATCCTGCTCGCCGGCAACACCGACAAGAAACACATGGAACTGGTGGCGTGGCTCAAGGAAGAACACGGGATGGGCCACGGCCATGCCAACGCCTTGGTTGCGCATCATCTGGCGGGTAAACAGTGAGGGCAGGGCAGCGATGAATTTCTCCCACCGGCCCGTGACGGCCGACGACGTCAACACCCTCTGCAGCTTTCCCCAGGGCGAACAAGAGCTGTTCTTCATGTTCCCGAAAGCCAACTTCCCGCTGACGGAAGAGCAGATGCACAGCGCAATCAGCCAGCGCTTCGACTCCACGGCTTTTCTGGCCAACGGCGAGTTCGTCGGCTTCGCCAACTTCTACCGCGCTGAGCACGATGGCATCTGCTGCATCGGCAACGTCATCGTCGCGCCCTACGCCCGAGGCCAGGGTGTGGCGCGGTACATCGTCGAGACCATGACCGCGCTGGGTTTCGAAAAATACCAGGCCAAGGAAGTGCAACTCTCCTGCTTTAACGAAAACACTGCAGGACTGCTGCTCTACCCGAAACTTGGCTTCGTGCCGTTCTCCATCGAAGAGCGTCCGGCGCCGGGTGGCAAACGTTCAGCGCTGATCAACATGACGCGCAGCAGAGGCGCAGCGAATGCCACTCACCTTCCATAAGATGCACGCCAACGGCGATGACTTCGTCGTGATCGATTCACGCGACATCGCCAACCCCGTCACCGGCCAACTCGCCCGGCGCCTGGGTGATCGTCATCGCGGCATCGGTTTCAACCAACTCGCCGTGGTCCTTGATTGCGCAGACGCCGATGCGCGCGTGGAGTTCTGGAACGCCGACGGCTCGCCGCTCGACGTGTGCGGCAGCGCCACCCGTGGTGTGGCGGACAGGCTGATGCGCGAAGCCAGCCGAACATCGATCACCCTGCGCACAAACCGTGGCTTGCTCACCTGCGAACGCACGCCCAGCGGATTGATCGCCGTCGACATGGGCGAACCGTTGTTCGACTGGCAAGACATCCCTCTGGCGCAAGAACACGACACGCTATTTCTACCGCTCGCCGGCGCCCCAACCGCGTGCAACATGGGCAATCCGCACTGCACCTATTTCGTCGATGACCTCAGCACCGTCGACATCGCCGCCCTCGGCCCAAGCCTCGAAACCCATCCGTTGTTTCCACACAAAACCAACGTCCACTTCGTGCAGATCATCGACCGCCAACACATCCGCCTGCGCATCTGGGAACGCAACGGCGCCATCCCGCTCGGCTCGGGTTCCTGCTCGTGTGGCGCAGCCGTCAACGGCATCCGCCGAGGCCTGCTCGACCACACCGTCAACGTCGAATGCGACGGCGGCCCCGTCACCGTCCACTGGAATGGCAGCGGCGCCGTGACCCTGAGCGGCCCGGTGGAAGCCACTTTCTCCGGCACAATCCCCGACAGCCAACTCGACCTCAAGTGAACACAATCCCCCTGTAGGAGTGAGCCTGCTCGCGAAGTCGCCCACCCAGTCACCCCATCAACCACTGACCGAAATAAACAGTAAAAGCCACCACTGTTTAAACGAAGCCTCAAGTAACCACCGAAACCCTACAACGCCTTGCGCCGTTACCTACGACTAAGCCAGAATCCGCCGGCTTGTGCGTCTAGGTCGCGGGTTCTATCGTCTGTCGGTCGCTGAAAAACAGTGATCGGGTTTGGTAGCCCGCCATAACTAGTCGCATCGCGAACCGTTCGCAGACCTCATCAGGTCTCTGCTCAATGGTGGCCATGCGCAGGACACCTTCGGGTGTGCCGGGTCCTAGTTACCGGTCTACCAACCCGCGTATGGCCGCCACCTTCGTTTGGTAGCGAATGTGAAGGCTCCTTTTTATTAACTAGGAGTTTCACCATGATCAAACCAACACCCAACCCACCCGAAATCGACCCCACATCCCCCTACGAATCCCCCGATTCCAAGCGATTCCACGAAGCCGCCGAACGCGCCCTCGACCACTACCTCAAACCCGCCAGCCAAATCATGGCCAGCACCCAACAACCCGAACGCATGTACCTCGCCAACCCGAAGTACAACAGCGAATCCCTGCTCGCCAACGCCAGCGAAACCCTCGGCTCCGCCAGCGAAATGCTCCTCAACTTCGCCGCCATGCTCGACACCCCCCACCGCAAAACCGCACTGGGCATCGCCCAAGTCGTGATGCTCGGAGAAATCGCCGTCAACCAAGCACTGGATAACGTCGAAATCGCCAGCTGACCCCCACCCCGACGAGGGGAAACCCTCGTCGAACCCCGCGGTCACACCCTGGCTGGCACACGGCCACGGCTTGCGCCCCCCAGCCCCGGCTGTCACCCTTCGGGCCGTTCTCAAGGATCAGAACCAGGAAACATGGATGAGTGGCTACGTACCCAACCCCCCGAAAAATTTTCGTTACGAAGAAGCCAAACCCGTCGATATTCACGCCCAGCGTTGGGCGGAATATGAGAAGCACGGGAAAGAACCTGCGCGTGAACCTGAGAAAATCGGGATTGCGTTGAGGATTGGGGTTTTCTTTGATGGCACTGGGAATAATGCGAATAACACGGCGGCTGGATTGCTGTGTGGGGCGCAGCATCCCATTGCGCCGGAAGATATTCCGGCTAGTTGCCAGCCTTACATGAGCGATCCGGATAGCAGTTACGCTAACGACATCAGCAACGTGAAAAAGCTGAGCGAACTGTATGAGGCACCGCGACTCGCTGAGGGAGAGGGACCACGAAAGAAAGCTTTCGGTATGGTCTACGTCGAAGGCATAGGTACCCGTTCAGGTGAGGAAGACAGTAAATTCGGCGCCGGTACAGGACGTGGCGAAACCGGTGTTGCCGGGCGCGTCCAATCTTCTTTCACGTTGATCGAACAGCGTATCACTGAGGTATTGGATAAAAATCCCGGTAGTGAAATTGCTTCGTTGACCTTCGACACGTTTGGCTTCAGTCGCGGTGCGGCAGCCGCCAGGCATTTCGCCAATGAGATCGTGCGTGGCAAACAAGGCCCTTTAGGCGAGATTCTTCGCAGCAAATCAGATGTCCTCAGTCCGACCTTTGTCGATCAATACAACGGCGACATCAATGTGGGCTTCATTGGTTTGTTCGACACTGTGCCGTCGATTGCTGGATGGTCCAATTTGGGCAATATCAAAAGTGCAGTCGCAACAGGGATCAAACTCTACCTCGACCGACGTTACTTCACCGACGTTGTGCAGTTGGCGGCGCGGGATGAGTGCCGGGCTAACTTTGCTCTCAATCGCGTAGCGATGGATCATCCGGAAATTGTCTTGCCGGGTGTGCATTCCGATGTGGGTGGAGGTTACCTGGAGGACGCTGAAGAATGTGTGCTCATTAGCCCAATGCAAACGCTAGAAGTCGGCAACTACGTGGATGTCACCACCACATCGATCTACCAAGATGCGGTCAATGTGAGAAATCAGTGGTTAGCCAACGGCTGGCCTTCCGAAATGCTGGAAGTCGTTACACCACCTCCTTTACTGATGCCGATCAGTCCTCAGGATCGACTGAGTCCTCGAGTCAAACGAGTCTACGCCGCCGTTCAACTCAAGCGTCCGGTGAGTGGGTTACTGTCGAGAGTGAGCCTGCGCGTGATGCATCAACTCGCCAAAGCCAAGGGCGTTCGCTTCGAAGACATTCCCGAGACGCCAGACTTCGCCGTTGCTGAAGAACTTCAGCCCATGTGTGATCGTTTTGTCTCCGGCGACTACAGCACCACGCCAGAGGAGGAGCAAATGCTCAAACTCAAGTACATTCACACGTCCGCCAATTGGAATCATCCGCTTGGCAGGAGAGACGGAAGTGGCATCAGAGCTGTTTACATCAACGCCCCCACGGAAGATGCAATCCGAGTAAAGCACCCACACGTACCTGACTGGACGCTTTGGTAATGAAGTTATTTACAGCACTGCTGTGCATGCTGTTTGTGGTCGGTTGTGAAGCCGATCCGCTTTCAGCAAAAAACGACCCTAAATCCCCATGGTGGGAACTCGGTTTTACTGAACCCAACTACATGAAGGTCTGGGTTGAAGACACTGCAGTGGAAGACATAAAGGGCAAGACGTTTCTGCGCACGGGTGGCGGTTCAGCATCGGGCGGGTACCCAGAGGGTGGTACTGAGTCGGCCCGAGGATGGGACGGAGTGGGCGCGTCCGCAAAAGCGGTGGTTGGCGCCGATCTCCCAAAACGAATTTTCGTTCGCTGGCAGTCCATCGTAGAGCCTCAGACCTATCGTGCATGGGTGGACATACCCGAAGAAGCCAGACAATTGATGCTGACCTCGGTCAACCAGCGCTGTGCGAAAACCCCAGACCAAAAAGCTACCTACATATCTTCGGTTTATCTGGGATTGGCTCCCGGAGGTGTCGTACAAGTTTGGGTTAGAGACTCCTGCCACCATCCAATCAAAGTGGCTAATGCTCACGCTGAAATCGAACCGCTAGGACCAAGTCAGGGGAAAACCCAAGGACGATATGCATATCCCATCAGTGAAAAGTCCAAGCGATATATCGAAAAATTCGGTATCCCTTACGGGAGTTGGTAAGCGGTAAACCAATGAAGCAATGCATTGTGGCGGTATGTGTGTTGTTCCTGAGCGGCTGCCAGTCTGCCTATCCTCTATCCGGAAAAAACGACCCGAAATCCGATTCATGGGAGCTTGCGTTCACCGAACCCTATTACATGAAAGTTTGGGTTGAGGACAGCGCCGTTGAAGACATAAACGGCAAGCTATTCACGCGCACAGGAGGAGGGACGGCCGCTGGCGGGGAGCCAGAAAACGGCAAAGAGTCCGCGCGCGGTTGGCATGCGGTAGGTGCGGCTGCGACACCAGTGATTGGCGCTGGCTTGCCCAAACGCATTTACGTGCGCTGGCAATCCATTGTTGAGCCGCAGACCTATCAGATTTGGTTGGATGTGCCTGAAGAGGTGAGGCAACTGATGATGCAATCAGTCAGTCAGCGCTGCCCGGAAACACCGGAGGAACAAGCCAGCTATAGCGCATCTATTTATTTGGGTTTGGCTCCAGGGGGCGTTGTACAGGTTTTTGTTCGGGACTCATGCCATCGTCCGGTCAAGATCGCCAGAGCACAGGCCGAGATTGAGCCACTAGGTCCTAGTCAAGGTAAGAACCAAGGGCGCTATGCGTATCCCATCAGCGAAAAGTCCAAGCGGTATATCGATAAATTCGGCATACCGTATGGGAGTTGGTAGCAGCAGGCAGGAGGCACTTCTCTTGCCTGTCTTTTAGTAGCGCTGTTTTGAGTAATCATCTTTGACAGCTACCGCGTCAATGCTGGTTTCAACGAAGGTCCGCTTTCGGCCAGAAGCAGCCACTCGTGACCGGCAGAGCGTGGCCAAATACGAACTTCTAACGCTCTCGACAGCACTGCATCGCGTAATCGTTTGTTTTTCACCGTATTTTTTTTGCCTTTGACGACATGGCAACATGAAACTATGGTTCATCGAGGGATGAATGGATCTCGTTTGTTTGGTCCTGCGTCTTGAATTGCTACGGAACTATTCGGCATTTTCATGAATAAGGAAACATGGATGGAAAGCCCGCACGATATTGCGATTCGAATTTCCAAAATGGATAGTCACGATAGAAGTTTCAATGAGGCTGACACTAGACATAAAATAATAGACCAAATACTGCACGGTGTACTTAGTTGGCCCGTAAGTCAGACAATGCACGAGAGTTTCATATCGCCGGGTTATGCTGATTATCGTCTTAAACGAGGCAATGGTGACGATCTTCTATTTTTGGAGGCGAAAAAAGAGGGGGTCTATTTTAACATCCCCAATAGCTTCAATAGTACCAAGACACACCAGTACATTACCGTTCAAACCCTTTTAACTGACGCTAATATCAGAGCTGCGGTTGAGCAGGTCAGAGAGTATTGCATGGAAGAAGGCTGTAGCTTTGCTGGTATTACTAATGAACACGAATGGATTCTATTTAAAACCTTCGAGTCAGGTAAGAACTGGCGGAACCTCAAGGCGCTGGTGATACATGGAAACAAATATTTTGCCGATTGCTTTACTGAGGCAACTAATATTTTGGGGTATAGCTCCATCAAGGAAGGCTCACTAAAAACATCGCTCGGAAGTGTGAGTAGGAACAATCGAGAGATTTTTTACCCGAAAGATAAAATTTCTTCTTATAATCATGAAGTCAACTCTAACGGCTACGCGAGGGAGCTTCGACCTCTGGCAAACAAGTATTTTGGTAGTATCGATGTATCAGAGCCAGTTTTTATGGATGCCTGCTATGTTAGTCAGAGAGATTACGAAAACGCGTTTTCTAATTTTAGATTGATCATTAAAGATTCTCTTTCTCCATACATGGCTGATCGCGGCATTCAACAGTCCGAAGATAATGAGAGAGGAGGACTATTTGGAAATAGAATTGCGAGAAGCTTGAAAGACAAAAAGTCTGGTGAGGTGATAGTTTTATTCGGAGGAAAGGGAGCTGGTAAGTCGACTTTTTTACGAAAGCTTTTGTACCACAATCCTCCTCAATATTTGGCGAAGTATTCTAGAGTTGCAATTGCGGATCTTCTGAATACCCCAGAAGAAGAAAGCAAAATCTATGAAAAAATATGGAGCGAAATCATACGCTGCCTAGATGTTGATAATTTGTTAGAGTCCGACCGCGCAGACCTCTTGCAGCTTTTTGAAGACAGGTACGAACTTGCCAAGAAACAAGTTCTTTTTGGTTTGGTAGAGACCTCTGAAGCGTTCAATATTGCACTCAACAGCCTTGTCGAAACTTGGCTTTGTGACAAGCAATACGTTGCGAGACGCCTAGTTGCTTATTGGAGGTTTAAGCATAAGGGTTGTGTAATAGCAATAGATAATACTGATCAGCTACCGCACAATTTACAAGATTTCTGCTTCACAACATCTCAAGAAATCTCCGATCAACTTGGGTGCCTAGTTATTATTTCAATGCGTGAAGAACGTTTCCATGCATCTCGAATACATGGCACTTTAGATGCCTATCAGAATTCTGGCTTTCACATTAGCTCCCCTGTAGCTCAGGCGGTATTTGAAAAGCGAATAAAGTTTGTTCAGCTAATGCTTGAAGATCGAGATTTTTGTATTCAGCTTTTCGGAGAAAAATTCGACGAAAAAGCGAAAGTCTTCAAGATTCTGTTCAGAATATTTTCTAATGAGTTTCGTCAAGGTAATGACTCTCCTCTAAACGAATTTCTAAGTGCATGTGCACACGGCAATATTCGACTAGCTTTGGAGCTGTTTAGGGATTTCCTAAAATCTGGATATACCGGTGTGGATGAGATGGTCTCAGCGAAAGGTGGACTTTGGAAGCTGAAGATTCATCAAGTATTGAAGCCTGTGATGATACCTTACCGATTTTTTTACGAGGAGTCGCAAAGTAGTATCCCAAACCTTTTTCAAATTAGAAGCAAGTCTAACGGCTCTCATTTTACTGGAATGAGGATACTACAAAAGCTGGCGGATGGAATCGATCCATCGAACCCATTTTATATATCGATAAGCGAGCTCAAGGATTACTTTTCAGAAAACTTTAATATGGTCGAGGATCTTGAGAAGAATCTCGACGTATTTTTGAAGTGGGATCTGATTGAGTCAAATAATCGCATTGACTACTATTGCGAGGCTGTAGATAGCTTAAAGATAACTACTTATGGACTGTATATATTCAACGTTTTATCGTCTTTTTTTACATATATCGAATTGGTGTCAACGGACTGCGGAATATTCAATGAAGCCAAGGCTCATGAGATGGTAGAACTATCGAATGAGGATTTCAGGCTATTTAATGCGAGAAAACGTCTGGAACGTATTAGGACGCGGATCGCCAAAGCTGAAGCGTTCATTTCGTATTTAGAGTGTGAAGAGGAACAGGAACTTAATTTCTTTGGGCCAAACTTGCAGAGATTTACTCCAAAGATCCGAGCTTCATTTGAGATTGAAAAACAAGAAGTGCTGAATAGCGCGCAGAAAAAAAGAAATAGATGAAATACGAGGAGCTCATAAAAATGGAGAGTGCGTCAGTGAAAGGGGGATAACTCCCACCGGGAGGGGCGGATAGAGTTCCAATGATATATAGCGACTTGGTAACTTTACTTTCGAAGCTGAACCAATTTTTTTAGTCCGTAGTGGCCAACTAAAGGGGCGCCACCGCCTGGCAAACGGTCGGCAATCGCACTAGGTAAATGTTGACTGTAACCGGCCGCTATTGGCCGAAAATTGCCCTATCCGTAATTCCATATCAATCAGTATTACTGCCAGATCAACGGATTTTATACGTGACGTCATCCGGCGACGATTTCGAATACCGTGCTAGCCAAAACCTCCCCATTAACCATAACCCGCACCCCGTGCCGCCCCACAAAATGCTTCCGCGTCGTAAAATCCCTAATCACCTGCCGCCTCCCCACAACCTCCCTCTCAAACCCCGCCAACCCCACCGTCTTCAACTTAAAAACCTTCCCCGAAACCCCGCCATTCGCCTTCACATAGTCAATCGAATAATCAATCACCAGCCGTTGCTCATGCGCCACCGTCGACTTCACCACAAACGACAACGTAATCGCTTCCCCCAACCTAACCACCGCTGGTTCAACCTGCACATCCAACAACTCAACCTCAGCCTTCGCCCCGGCACCAATCACCGTTAACGCCCTTAAATCCCCCTGCTTAATCAAACTCCGCAACGCATGCTTCGCAATCCACGCCGTGTGCTTGTTATCCAGCGACCATCCTTCAATCGTGTCCAACACCCACTCCGGATGCACCTTCGTCACATCATTCAAATGATTCGCCACGGACTTGCGCACGTACAAACTCTCATCCGCTTTCAACCGATCCAGTATCCCGGCGGCTAACTGCGGATCCGCCTGCACCGCGTCCAACCGAAACGACCAAGGCAGGCGAGGGCGGCTGCCTTCGCTGGCGAGGCGTCGAACGTGGTGATTTTCATCTCGGGTCCAGTCGTGCATCCGTTCCAGCGAGCGCTCCAGGTCGCTGCGCAGAAAGTGGCGGATGGCGAATTCGGAGGAGCCGAAGGTGGTGAAGTACTTCAGGGCGTCCATGGAGGTGTCGAACGCATGCCCGCCATAGCTCGCGACGTAATGCGGCAAACACATGCTGACGAATCCGCTGTTCAGCCTTGGTGCGAGTTCACGCAATACATTGAGGGAATCTTCGTAGTCCAGCGGCAACACGGCGTGCAGGCTTTCGCTAACCCGCGCCATGCGTTGCATCACTGATAATTCAGCGAGTCCGTCCTGGGCGTGTTTGAGAAACGCCTTGGCCTTGAACGCCGGGTACACGGCGCTCATTTCGCTGGCGATGTGCTGCAAGCGCTCGGCGTTGAAGATTTCCTTTAACGCCGGGGCGGCGGTGTCGGTGGTGCTCATGGTCAGGTCATCGGGGTGCTGACGAACGCTTCGAGGGTTTCGGCGTAGGCGGTGTATTGGGCGATGTGGGGGTAGCGGCGGGTGTCGATCTGGTCGGGGACGACGAGGCCGGTGAAGCTCCAGGCGACGGCGAGGCTGATGCCGGCCTGGGTGAGGGTGCCGTCGGTGGGCAGGCCGGTTTTTTCCAGTTCTTGCTCGAGGGCGGTGAACGCGGCGGCGAGTTGGCCTTCGACGCGTTCGACCCATGGCTGGTATTGAATGTCGGCTGGGCGCAGGTTGCGTTCGTAATAGAGCTGCACGGCTTTTTCGCAGGCGGCGAGGCTGAGGCCGATCAGGCGCAGGGCGTGGGCGCGTTGTTTCAGGTCGGTTGGCAGCAGGCTTTTGCCGGAACTGGCTTCGAGGTAGTCGAGGATGAGGGTCGAGTCCATCAGGACCACGCCGTCGTCGAGGATCAGTGTGGGGGCTTTGACCACCGGGTTGATCTGCTGGAATTGCTCGAAGTGGCGGAACACCGAGACCGACTCGTGTTCGAGGTCGATGCCAAGGCGTTTGGCGGAGATTGCTACGCGGCGCACGTAGGGTGAGTCGAGCATTCCGATCAGTTTCATGTGCAACTCCTTTGGCAAATCACGACCTGACGATGGGGATCGAATGTAGCGGGAAAAGCTGTTGGTTGACTACCGGGAAAAAAGTTTTGGCCTTCTGTAATAGCCGTGAAACAGAAACTGTTACATCGGTGAAACATCCGAAAATAAAGGCTTTCATTGACCTTGCGAGGTGTTTTGGCGGATCTATAGTCAAAGTGCCAGCACCGTCCAGGGATGGAAAAGTTAAGCGAGCTCAGGCCCTCTGATTCAGTACTCGTTTGTATTACTCCCTTGCAGTCCATCAACCCTAGAGCGATGAGGCTCTGCCGTGCGCGCAGTAAGAGTGCGCGCCGTCGGTCACATAAAAGGGTCCGAGGGGCATGTCATGAACAATTTTCATCGTTTGACGATTTGTGCGTTGTGTATTGGGTTGGTCGCTTGCAGTAGCCGCCCGGAGCGCGGGGCGGTCGTGCAGCAGTGGTCGGCGAATACGGAGCAGTTGAACTTCAAACCGATATTTCCGCCGCGTGGCAACTTTGAAGTAGGCGATTTTTATGTGGTAAGAGCCGCGAAGGCCGGTAACAAAATGAAAACCGCTGATTACTACATGAGTTCGGTCTGGTTTGATCGGATGAGGCTGGATGAGGAACTGAAGAAGGCCGCGCCTTACATCACCGCGCAGAAAACTCCGGTGGACAAATCCGGACTTGTGACGGCGACCAGTGTTCCGGACCTTTTTGTACCGAACACCAACGTGAAAATGAATGCACTGGTGGCCTTTCCCGGTTTCACCTTCGCCTCACTGGCTGAGAGTGATATCGGGCTAGGGGTCAGCAATAGCGCGATCGGCGCATTTTTTGGGGGCGCGCGCAAGTCGGGATATTCGGTGGCGTACTCGGTGCCATTGGCGGAAACGTATGGGGTGCTGTATAGCGATGCCCATCTTGCGGCCGACAAATATTTAGGCAAATACACCGACGCTCAACGCAACAAGCTGACAAATGCGGTGGTTTCGCTGAAAAACGATGCGAAGGTCAACGACAAGAATGACACGACGTCTGTGCTTGTACTGGTAACCCAGGTCTATCTGGCGCGCTCGTTGGATGTGGTGGTTTCCTCGACCGAAAGCAACGGTGCGCAGTTGGCTGCGGTTACACGGGCACTGACAGATCTGGATGAGCGCAAAACGGCTATTGAGAACCAGCTTCGCGCGCTAAAGCCAACTGCCAAGGGGGATGGCGCGGCAGACGGGAAGTCCGCAGTGGCCAAGGCAGGCGATACCAAGGCGGCTGCCGACAAGCCAGCGGCCGTCGTGCCGGCGACAAATCAGGCGCTTGTTAAACAGAAAGAGGCGGAACTGGCACAGGTCAACGCTGATATCCGTAAACGCGTGGAGTCCGTAACGCCTGCGATGCCGGGTGTGACCGGTTCAGTGGTGAAGTCCTCCGCGACGAGTCTGACGTTGCGTCAAGTTTTCGATACACCGGTGGCTATCGGTTATTCGGGCATCAACATTGATATCGACACGTTGATCAAGGATCGCAAAGTCGTCGAAGCGTCGAATATTGATACCTTTCCGTTGAAACAGATCATCAAGGTCAATCTCGAGTAGGTGGCAGCAAATCACAGCGTCGATCTGCTCGGGCAGGTCGTCGCTGTATTGGGTTGTCAGTCATCAAACCCCGCCTGTTCGTGGATCTCATCAACATTCAGTTCCAGCCGATACGCCACCGCCACAAACAGCGCCTGACACAAACACAGCGTCGCGCTCAGCGAACGAAAGGCGAGGGCGCTGCCTTCGTTTATCAGCAATACGCTGTCGGCGAGTTTCGCCAGGGGCGAGAGGTGGCTGTCGGTGAGGATCAGGGTGTTGGCCTGTTGCTGGCGGGCGAAGCGCAGGCAGTGTTGGGTTTCTTTGGCGTAGGGCACGAAGCTTATGGCGATGACCAGATCGTTCGCGCGCACGCTGCGCATTTGCTCGCGATAGCTACCGCCCAGCCCGGAAACCAGGTGAATGCGCTTCTGAGTGTGTTGCAAGTTGTAAACGAGGTAGTCGGCGACGGCGAAGGAGCGGCGCACCCCGACGACATAAATGTTGTCGGCGTTGACGATCAGGTCGACGGCTTTTTCGAACGCGGCGTCGTCGAGTTCGCGGCCCAGGCGTTCGATGCCGGAGCGGGTGGCGTCGATGCATTCGCGGGCGAGGTCGCCGGCGCTGGCTTGCTGCGACTGGTTGGCGATCATGCTGCGGATGCGTTGCTGGTAGTTTTGCACCGGTGAGGCTTTGTGCGTGTAGGCGCTGCGGAACAGTGCCTGCATTTCGCTGAAGCCGCTAAAACCGAAGCGTTGCGAGAAGCGCACGATGGCGGACGGGTGGACTTCGCACTCGCGGGCGATGTCGCTGATGCGGTCGACCATGATCCGGTCGCTCTGCTGGCTGATGTAGCTGGCGATGCGTTTAAGTTGACGCGGCAGGGCGTCGTATTCGTCGGTGATCAGTTGCAGCAGGCGCTCGGCATTGATCGGGGGGCTGGCGAGTGAAACCTCGTCGGTGGCCGGCAGATCGGGGCGGGGCATAGGTCATCCTTCAGGCTGTTTGATCACACGGTGGGCCTGATAGTAGGGGGGCTTTTGCGGTTCTGCTTTGCTGAAACGATGCAGTGCGTGGTAAAAAATTGCGTCTGGGCGCTGTGTGGTTAGCCGTTTGTCTTCTATATACAGCCGCTCGACTGAATTTCTTGCTATAAACGCACTCCGATGGCCGTGTGAACGCTGTGTCAGAGCACTTTCCGGACGTTGTCGGACAAATTCCCTGTATTTACAGTTGCTGAGGCCTCATTCGGGCCTTAGACTGCCGCCCCTCGTAAATTGAGTGCCGGGTGGCATTTGCAATAAACGATGCCTTTTCGCCGACCGCTCGCGGTTCGCCGAAACGCTCCCTAATTCGCCTTAATGCACGTTTTTTTATAGAGATATCAATGACAAAGGACAAGTTGCTGGCCATGCCGGCAGATGACTACATGAATGCAGAGCAGCACGCTTTCTTCACTGAGCTGTTGCAGAACATGAAAGTCGAAACCCACGAGCGCATTGAGCAAAACCGTATCGCCATCGAAAGCCTGGACACCCCGGCTGACCCGGCGGACGCGGCTTCGGTTGAAGAAGAGCGCACTTGGCTGGTAAACGCGATCGATCGCGACCAGCGCATGCTGCCGCAACTGGAACAAGCCCTTGAGCGCATCAAGGAAGACAGTTTTGGCTGGTGCGATGACAGCGGCGAGGCCATTGGCCTGAAGCGCCTGCTGATCAGCCCGACCACCAAGTACTGCATCGAAGCTCAAGAGCGTCACGAGCAGATCGACAAGCACCAGCGTCAGGCCTGATTCTGTGGGGTGACCCTTTCAACAGGGCACCTTGAAAAGATCGCAGCCTTCGGCAGCTCCTACATGGGCGTTGCTGAAGGCTGCGATCTTTGTTTTTGCTCGTCTGCAATAAGCCCGCGCCGTTCCATTGACCTGCCACAGACCCCACGACTAACGGACCATGGATAATGGCGTTGTAGTGGCGTTTAATGCAGTCACAATAACGAGAACAAGCGTGGGGTGTTGATATGACGAGAGACGGATCTCTGGTTGGGGCTTTGCCTGCACCAGTGCTTTTGCCGAAAAACCGCTGGATCGCACCGACCCTGCAAAGCATCGCCCTGATGCTGTTGCTGGCCGGCATGACGCTGGGTGGATGGTCGCTGTACATTGGCATGCCGCTGGCGGTGCTGATTGTCTGGCTACCGCGCTTGCGTTCTCGCGCCATCCCCGATGTCCCGCCTGCCGACACTGGCAGCGCAATGTCCGAACTGACCCGCGACCTTTCCTACACCACCAGCCATAACGCGTTGTCGGCGGCCGGCGTGGCGTTTTCGGTCAAGGAACTGGCGAGCAAACTCGAATCGCAACTCGATGCGGCGGCGCAGATCGTCAGCAATGCCGAGGTGATGATCGCCACCGAACACGCCACTTCAAAACTCAGCCGTGCCGCGCTTGAGGCGGCCAGTCAGGCGCATCACAGCAGCGCAGCGGGGCGCACGGAACTGGTGGATTCGATCTCGCGCATGCATCAGCTCAGTCAGCGCGCCAATGCCAGCCGTGAACTGATCGAAGCCTTGAGTCTGCGCAGCGATGATATTCAGCGCGTGACGCTGGTGATTCAGTCGATCGCCAGCCAGACCAATCTGCTCGCATTGAACGCGGCGATCGAAGCGGCGCGAGCCGGTGAGCATGGTCGCGGGTTTGCCGTGGTGGCGGATGAGGTTCGTGGATTGGCGGCGCGCACGGCGTCGGCCACCGGTGAAGTGGGTGAGATGGTCGCTGACATTCAACAACGCACGGCGCAGGTGGTGGAGCAGATTCGCCAGCTGTCGAGTGATCTGCAGACCGGTGTCGAGCAGGTCGAGCACACCGGTCAGCATCTGGAGAACATCGCGCGACTGGCAGCCGGGGTGGAAAGCCAGGTCGGTGAAATTGCTCAGGGCGCGGAAACCAATCGTGAGCAACTCGACAGCCTGTTCAAGGCCATCGAACAGATGCGCAGCGATTTGGCGATCAGCGATCAACAGACTCGCCGCCTCGCTGAAGCGGCGGTGCAGATGGAAGGGCAGGCGGAAACCATCAGCGAGCGTCTGGCCGAGGTCGGGCTGGATGACTATCACCAGCGCATCTACGATCTGGCCCGCGAGGGCGCGAGCCAGATTGCTGCGCGTTTCGAGGCGGATGTCGAGCAGGGCCGGATCAGCCTTGAGGACCTGTTTGATCGTCAGTATCAGCCGATCCCGAATACACAACCGGCGAAATTTCAAACCCGTTTCGACCGCTACACCGATCAGGTGTTGCCGGCGATTCAGGAGCCATTGTTGCCGCGTCACGAGGGGTTGGTATTCGCCATTGCCTGTACGCAACAGGGTTATGTGCCGACGCACAATCAGCTGTTCAGTCAGCCGTTAACCGGCGATGCGCAGGTCGACGCGGTGAACAATCGCACCAAACGCAAGTTTGCTGACCGCACCGGTATTCGCTGCGGCAGCCATCAACAACCGGTGTTGTTGCAGACTTACACCCGCGACACCGGTGAGCTGATGCATGATTTGTCGGTGCCGATCATGATCAAGGGCCGGCACTGGGGTGGATTGCGTCTGGGCTATAAGCCGGAAAAACCGCGTTGAGCGATTGTTACTTCTGATGCAATGAATCTGTGCACGGAGCTTGCTGTTTCCGCTCGAAGGAAACCATTAATCTGACGACTTAGTTAGGTTGCTAATGATTTCGGGAGGGCTGCATGCAGTGCAGAGTTGATGTCGCGGTGATGATCGGCAGTGGCGTACCGGCCGGACTGCGCGCAATGGGGCGCAGCATTTGCTGGGTGGTATTGCTCAATGGCGAGCGTCGCGGCACCGCGTTTGCCAGTCGCGACGAGGCCGAGGAGTGCAAGGCTGCATGGCTCGCGCAGTTGCACGCCGAACCATGTGACAGCCTTCACTGATCCAGAATTACTTGCCGCGGTGCAAGCGCACATTCAGTTCATCGACCATCACCGCTTCTTCGCCATCGGCCCTTAGCCATTCCTTGAGTAGTTGTGCCTGTTGCGGTGACCAGAAATCAGCGTCGATCAGTTTGGTGTTTGCATCCAATGGATGCGCCTCGATGAAATCGTCGATTGCGTTACCTTCTGAAGGCAACCCCAGTTGATCGAACAGGGTTTTCAGATCGTATGCTGGCAGTTCCATCGTGTACTCCTTCAATGGGCGCCGTTACGGCGCGGTGGATCGCTCTCTTTATCTGAGGCAGCCACTCGCCAGGAGTTCGATCTTTGATTCCAGTGAGCGGGCGAGGGCGCAGGCTTCGTTGTGATCTTCACGGAAACCTCTTACACGGCCGGTCGATGTTTCCTTTATGTGGAAGAAGGCGTTGCCGGCCGGTACGACTTGAAAACGTGGGCAATGGTCGCTCATATCAGTGGCACGCAGGATCAGCGGTGGTTCGATCCGGGCGTCTGTGGTCATGGCAAAGTGAGTCCGAGTGCACATATGAAGTCCTTTTCATCAGTTGGCCGATATTTACAGGCCGTTGCGGGTAGTCGGAATGAGCATCGCTGCTCTAGAATCGCCAGTACCCGTTGGCGACAGGGCTTATCTAAAGCAATTTTTCGCCAGCGATATGTCGGAAAAGTGCTTTTTTTCGTGAGAATTTTCCCTAAAGTTCGTAGTCAGACTGCTCTTGCCAACGGTGAGGATTTTTCCTTCAAGCTTTGGCGACTTCGGGATGAGTTTCGCGAGTGACAATCCGGTAGTCTTACCAGCCTCGTGTTGAATGAGCACTCTGCTCGATTCGGGCTTTATTGATTTATTTGGCAGTGACATCGGCCTGGCCGTTTTTTTGCCGTGCGCGTTTTCCGTGTGCGGTTTTTTCAGATGTGGGGATGTTTCTTTGGCAGTCAGTAATCTCGATATGCATGCTTTGTTCGTGTTGGGTGATTTGCGTGCAAAGCTGGTCAAGTTGTTCCAGTCGCGTTTTGTTTACATCACCGAGCAGAACGCCGAAGGCATTTACGTGGCCGAGATCGACACCGAAAGCGCCTTGGTGGTTGATGACAAGCCGGGGCTCAAGCTCAAGGTCGGCGATCATTTCAGTGCATCGGTCTTGCCCAGCCGTGAAGGCGGCAAGATGGATATCCGTTTTCGCGAAATCAAACTCACGGTCTATGGACTGGGCGATTACGCTTTCGTCGAGACCGCTGACGGGCACGCGATCCTGTTCAAGGAAGGCCACAGCGTGGTGACCGTGTTCGCCGCTCATCAGCAATTGCAGGAAGGCCTGACCAAAACGCTGAAAGCCGTGACCGCCAAAGCCGCCAAGTGGCGCAAGGGCGAACTGGTGACGTTCAAGGCCAGCGAGTGAGCCGCGCGGATTTCCATTCGCAGAACCTCGACACTGCACGCGAGGAAGCCCAGCGTTTGTTCGCCGCCAAGGCTGAGCTGCAAGGCGCCTGGCTGAATTGGCTGGCTGCGCAGATCTACCAGTTGCGCCCTGCGGAATACGCCAGCATGGTCAGACGCGAGCTGCAACGCTTGCAGGAAAAGTCTGATTGATAACCTCGTCCGCAGCATGACCCGGAAAAAGCAGGAACCTCGGCTACAGTCAGTTGACTGAGTATTCAGAGGCTTGCGGTCTTCTGTCAGGCCATCCTGCCATTGCTGTGAACAGCACGAGGTGCAATGCATGAACGGATTTCGACGGTTATTGGCCGCCAGCGTGGCCACGTTCGGTTTGCTGACATCAGCGCCATCGGTGATGGCCGCCCAGGCGCCGATCCATTTTGCCGACCTGAACTGGGAAAGTGGCAGTCTGATTACCGATGTCCTGCGGATCATCGTCGAGAAGGGCTATGGTTTGCCGACCGACACCTTGCCTGGCACCACCATCACGCTGGAAACCGCACTGGCCAACAATGACATCCAGGTCATTGGCGAGGAGTGGGCCGGGCGCAGTCCAGTGTGGGTCAAGGCCGAGGCCGAAGGCAAAGTCGTCAGCCTGGGCGATACCGTCAAGGGCGCTACCGAGGGCTGGTGGGTGCCGGAGTACGTGATCAAAGGCGATCCGGCCAAAGGCATCAAGCCGCTGGCACCGGAGCTGCGCAGTGTCAGTGATCTGAAAAAGTACAAGGACGTGTTCAAGGATCCGGAAACCCCGGGCAAGGGGCGCTTCCTCAACAGCCCGATCGGCTGGACCTCGGAAGTGGTCAACAAGCAGAAGTTGACGGCTTATGGGTTGCAGGACGATTACACCAATTTCCGCAGTGGTTCGGGCGCGGCGCTGGATGCCGAGATCAGCTCTTCGATTCGTCGCGGCAAACCGGTGCTGTTTTACTACTGGTCACCGACGCCGCTGCTAGGCAAATTCAAACTGGTGCAACTGGAAGAGCCGCCGTTTGATGCCGAGGCGTGGAAGACGCTGACTGATGCTGATAATCCCAATCCAAAACCGACCCGTTCGCTGGCTTCGAAGCTGTCGATTGGCGTGTCTACGCCGTTCCAGAAGCAATATCCGCAGATTGCCGAGTTCTTCAGCAAAGTGGACTTTCCAATTGAGCCGTTGAACAAGGCGTTGGCGGACATGAGCGAGAAGCACACCGCGCCGCGGGATGCGGCCGTGGCATTCATGAAGGCGCACCCGGACGTGTGGCAGGCCTGGTTGCCGAAGGATGTGGCGGAGAAAGTTTCGGCTGATTTGAAATAGAGGCTGTAGCGCCCGGCCTCATCGCGGGCAAGCCCGCTCCCACAGGTATTGTCGTCGAATGCAAATTTTATGTACGACACCAAACACTGTGGGAGCGGGCTTGCCCGCGATGCTTTTAAAACTTCGTCTGCACGGCCAGTTCGAAGGTGCGCGGTGTCCCCAGGTAATACGCCGGCGAAACATGCGCAAACTCGACATACACCTCATTGGTCAGGTTACGCACGCGACCGGTCACGGTGGTGTGCGAATCCACCTTGTAGCTGAGGAAGCTGCCGAACAAGGTGTACGACGGCACCGTCATGGTGTTGGCCGTGTCCGCATACACCGACGCCACATATCGTGCATCAACCCCACCTTGCCACTGCGGCGAGAAGTCATAGGTCAGCCACAGATTGCCGACTCGATCCGGCACGTTAGTCGGCGTGTTGCCCTTGCGTGATACCACCACGCCGGCGGCATTTTTTTCGGTGAAATCATCGTACTGCGCGTCGACCCAAGCGAAGTTGCCTTCAGCCAACAGCTTGTCGGTGATCCGCAACGAACTGGCGATTTCCAGCCCTTTCGACGTCTGTTGACCGACCGGAATACTGCCGGCCGGATCTAGCGGATCGGTCACCGCGAAGTCCTTTCGCTCAATGGTGTAGGCGGCAATCGTCGCCGAGCCACGCCCATTCAGATAATCGAATTTGCTGCCAATCTCCCACTGTTTGCCGGTCGAAACGTCGAAGTTCTGCGTACCGTTCGGCTGTTCGGCGGCGGTGCTGTATTGCACGTAGACGTTGGCCGATGGAATGAATTGGTAGGTCAGGCCGGCGCGGCCGGTGACCGGCTCCCAACTGCGCTTGAGGTGCTTGGGGTTAGCGGCGGTTACAGTGCGATGGTTGGTCACGTCGAGATCAATGTCGTCATAACGCAGACCGGTGAGCAGCGACAGCTTGTCGGTCAACGCCAGCCGGTTTTCCACGAACAGCGCTTTTGTGGTGACCTCGTTGGTCTTGTCGCTGATCAGTTTGGGGTTGGTGCCCGGGATGTCGTAGAAGTGCCCCGGACGATAGTTGTTCGGATCGACCGTGCTCGCGCCTTTGACGTTCAGTGGCGAGTTGGTGGTCTGGTTGACCTTGTATTCGAAGCCCCCCGACCACGTCGTGTCGATACCGAAAAGCGTGTTGTCGTGGCGCAGTTCGAACTGGTTGCCGTTCTGCTCGCCCTGATGGCGTACCTGATAGGCAGTCGAACGGTTTACCGCCGTGTTGTCGGCGTTGTACTGGTAGGTTTCGAGGTTGCGGTAATCGCGCTGGCTGTCGAGGTGATACAGCGTGTTGCGCAGGGTGGTGCTGTCGTTGATCCGGTAGTCGATGATCGAGCGAACCCAGATCGTCCGCTGCTCGTAGCGACCGTCCTCGACGTTGTAGTTGTTGAAGCGATTGTGTTTATCGATTTTCAACTCGCCGGCCTTGGGATTGAGTACGGGCGTGCCCCAGTACGGACTGTCTTCGTGTTCGTCCTGATATTCCAGCGCCAACGTGTGCGACAGGTCGGGCTTGAGGTCGCTGAGCAGCGAGAACGCCACGCTCCAGGCATCGCGCTCCTGGCGGTCGATGTAGCCGTTGCTGGTGTTGTGGCTGACGTCGAGTCGCGCGTAGTGCTGCACGTCGGCGCTCGGCTCGGTCAGTGCATGATTGAGGCCGAACGCCGTCTCGGTGGTGTCGTAGGTGCCGTAGCTGATCCGGCCTTCAACTGCTTGTTCATCGCGGGTGGCCAGTTTGGTTACGTAGTTCAGCGAGCCGCCAACGGAGCCCGCACCATTGATCAGCGATGACGGGCCGCCGACCAGTTCCACACGATCATAGATCCACGAATCGACAGGCCGCGCGAGGCCGCCGGAAACGTTGATGCCGTTGAACATCTGGGTGATCTGGCTGCTGGTGAAGCCGCGATAGGAAACGAAACCGCCAAATCCCGGCGGCGCACTGGCGTTGACCCCGGGCAAGGTGTTGGCGGCGTCCTGGAAGTTCTGCGCGCCATGGCGCTCGATGTCGTTGCGCTTGGCGATGGCCACCGAGGCGGGTGTGTCGCGCACGCTCAAGCCGAGGCGCGAGGCCATGCCGCTGGATTGGTCGAGGCTCAGGCCCGGTTCCCTGCCGGACTCGCCATCGATGGTGATTGGCGCCAGATCCACGGTGGATTGCGCCCAGACGTTGACGGACAGGCAGCCGCAAAGGCTCGCCAGCAAAGTGAGTTGTTTCATCATTGAATCCTGAATGCTTGTCTAGGAGTCAGCGCACAGGCGAACGCCGCGCGTTGGCGCAGTGGGCTGACAAATCAAAAAGGCAGAGACACTCAGGCGAGCGGTGGGGCGCGAGGGTTGGCTGAAGGCCAGGTGAAGCGGGCAGGGAGGTCGGCGCTGACGATGGGCGCCAGCGGCGGACTGTGGTGTTCGGGCAGGATCGCCAGCGTGAGGCTGGAGTTGAATGCTGGGCCCATGCCACCGCCGACCGAGCACAGCGGACAGCCAAATGCCTTGGACAGGGTCGGCAGTTGTTCTTCGGTGGGGTTGCTGGCGAGCGGCGCTTGAGTGGCCGGGTCGACTGTACAGAACTGGCCGCCGATACCGTTCAGCTGCATGCCGACCATTTGTCCGTGACCGATGCTGCAGGCGAACACGTTGAACAGGACGCAGCAATAGAGCATCCAGGCCAGCAGTGAGCGATCGGAACAGGAGAATTTCATGGGGCGGCACTTTACCGTACCGCTGATCGGTCGTGCACTTGAAAAAAATCCGACTAGGATGATTTGTTCAAATCCCTTTCCAAGGATTTCAACCATGACCTTTGTGTTGGCTCAATGGCTGGTGACAACGTTTGCGGTGATCGCCTTGATGCACGTGTATTGGGCGCTGGGCGGGCAGTGGGCGGCTGCGGTGGTGGTGCCGCAGGTGCCGGTGCGCGGATTTGTCGCAACGGTGCGGCCGGCGTTCAAGCCGTCTGGCTGGCTCACGTTGATTGTGGCGGCGGCATTGTTGGTGATTGCGGCGTTGGTGTGTATGCGGGTGGGCTGGGGCATGCCGGCGGTGACGCACAAGGCGTTGCAATGGGTGATCAGCGCGATTGCGCTGTTGATGTTTGCCCGGGCGATTGGTGATTCGAACCTGGTCGGTTTTTTCAAGGAAGTGAAGGATTCGCGGTTTGCGCGGCTGGATACCTGGGTGTATTCGCCGTTGTGTGCGGTGTTGGGGGCGGGGTTGTTGGCGGTGGCTTGGGTCTAGAAAAGCAAGATCAAAAGATCGCAGCCTTCGGCAACTCCTACAGGGGGGAGCGCATTCCAATGTAGGAGCT
>NZ_AKJR01000122.1:0-15270 GCF_000282235.1 Pseudomonas sp. GM24
AATCGCCACGACTTTGCAGGTCGGCGGTGGACTCGAGACAACTCGATCGGCCCCCTCTCCCTCTGGAAGAGGGCTGGGCGGGCGGCGTTCCGATGAGGGGCTTTACGCCAGGCAACAAAAAACCCCGCACATCTCTCAATGTGCGGGGTTTTTCTTCAAGCCTTTGAGCCTTACGGCGCGTACGTCAGCAGCAGCTCTGCGGGCACCTTGAAGTCCAGGGACATCATGACGCTCAACGCAGTGATGGTGAAGATCGAGAACACGAACAGCTTGCGTGCCCAGACCGTGTCATCCACCGCTTTGTAGCCGGTCCAGGCCATGTACAACCAGTACATGCCCATGGCCGCGGCGACGGCGAGGTAGCTCATGCCGGCGTAACCGCTGAAGGTCAGCATCAAGGTCGCTACGAGGAACGCCAGGATGTAGAGCAGGATGTGCTTCTTGGCCACTTGAATCCCGCGCTTCACTGGCAACACCGGAATCGATGCGGCCAGGTAATCGTTGAAGCGGAAGATAGCGATGGCGTAGGAATGCGGCATCTGCCAAAGGCTGAACATCACCAGCAACGTCAGCGCGGCCATGTCGAAGCTGTTGGTTACGGCTACGTAACCGATCACTGGCGGCATGGCGCCCGACAGACTGCCCACCAGCGTGCCGTGAACCGACTTGCGCTTGAGGTACAGGCTGTAGAAGCCGACGTAGATGATGAAGCCGATCACCGCGAACAAAGCGGCCAACGGATTGGCCACCTTGTACAACAACGCAACGCCGAGAACACCAAGGATGGTCGCGTAAACCAGGGCCAGTTTCAGGGAGATCAAGCCCTGCACCAGCACCCGGTTCTTGGTGCGTTCCATCTTCAGGTCGATGTCGCGGTCGATGCAGTTGTTGAACACGCAACCGGAGGCAACAACCAGGGATGTACCGATCATGGCAGCCAGAAACACCGCCAGATCGACATGCCCTTTCGAGGCCAGGAAGAACCCGCCTGCCACAGAAAGCACGTTACCGAAAATGATCCCCGGTTTGGTGATTTGGATAAAGTGCTTGAGCGACATCGGGTCTTACCTCACTTCGCCATCATGTAGGTGTGGATGCTGAACATGATCCACAACGACAGGCCAACCAGCAGCACGATCACGATCGCCGTAAAGACGAATGCAATCACGTTGTTACGCTGAGCAATGGAACGGTCCAGGTGCAGGAAGTAATACAGGTGAACAATCACCTGGATTACTGCGAACAGCAGAACGATTGCCAGCGTGGTGGCTTTCGGCAGGCTCGGGTACATCACCAGACCGAATGGGATGACGGTCAGGATCACCGACAGGATGAAGCCAATGGCGTACGACTTTACGCTGCCGTGGCCAGCATCATGGCTGTCATGGGAGTGTGCATTAGCCATTACAGAGTCCCCATCAGGTAAACAACGGTGAATACGCAGATCCACACCACGTCCAGGAAGTGCCAGAACAGGCTCAGGCAGCTCAGACGGGTCTTGTTGGTCGCCGTCAGGCCGTGCTTGTTGACCTGGTACATCATGATGCCCATCCAGATCAGACCCGCCGACACGTGCAGACCGTGGGTACCGACCAGGGTGAAGAACGCGGACAGGAAGCCGGAACGGCTAGGACCGAAGCCCTCGGAGATCAGCAGGTGGAACTCGTTGATCTCCATGGCGATAAAGCCTGCGCCGAGCAGGAAGGTCATGAACAACCAACCCAGGACCGCCTGCTTCTTGCCTTTGTACAACGCCAGCATGGCGAAGCCGTAGGTGATCGAACTGAACAACAGCAGAGCGGTTTCGCCCAGCACGTATGGCAGTTCGAAGATGTCGTGGCCCGACGGGCCACCAGCTACGTTGTTTACCAGTACTGCGTACACCGCGAAGATCGACGCAAACAGAATGCAGTCGGTCATCAGGTAGAGCCAGAAACCGTATACGGTCATCTCGCCCGAGTCGTGGTGATGGTCATCGTGCCCATGGTCACCATGGGCGTGTCCAACATTGGTCACTAAGTTCGACATGGTTTAAGCCTGTTCCAACGAGGTTTCAACACGGGTGGCACCGGCCGGGATTTTCCCTGCCGCGACCAGACGCTTGTGCTGCTCGGCTTCGATACGCTCGATCGTTTCAACCGGAACCATATAGCCCTGGTCGTCACGTGCAGCGTGGATCACGAAGTAGATGACGGTGCCGGCCAGGCTGGCGATCGCCAACCACCAGATGTGCCAGATCATCGCGAAACCGAAGACGGTCAACAGTGCGCCCATCACCACGCCAGTGGCGGTGTTGTTCGGCATGTGGATCGGCTCATACTTGGCCGGACGCTGGTACGCAGTACCGTTTTCCTTGGCTTCAGTGAACGGGTCGATGCAGTCAGCCTTTGGCAGCACAGCAAAGTTGTAGAACGGCGGTGGCGACGAGGTCGACCATTCCAGAGTGTGTGCATTCCACGGGTCACCGTGATCGCAAACGTTCTCTGGCTTGTTACGGTCACGCACGCTCACATAGAGCTGGATCAGCTGGCAGGCAATACCCACAGCGATCATCACCGCACCGAACATGGCAACGTACAGGTACGGTACCCACTCAGGGTTGGTGGTAGCGTTCAGACGACGGGTCATGCCCATGAAGCCCAGTGCATAGAGCGGCATGAACGCGACGAAGAAGCCCGAGATCCAGAACCAGAACGCTGCTTTACCCCAGCCTTCGTGCAGCTTGAAGCCGAACGCTTTCGGGAAGTAGAACGCGAAACCAGCGATGTAACCGAATACCGCACCGCCGATGATCACGTTGTGGAAGTGCGCGATCACGAACAGGCTGTTGTGCAGAACGAAGTCAGCACCCGGGATGGCCAGCAGTACGCCGGTCATGCCGCCGATGGCGAAGGTCACCATGAAGCCCAGAGTCCACAGAACCTGGCTGGTGAAGCGCAGACGGCCCTGGTAGATGGTGAACAGCCAGTTGAATAGCTTCACACCCGTCGGGATGGAAATCAGCATCGTCGCCAGACCGAAGAAGGCGTTGACGCTGGCACCCGAACCCATGGTGAAGAAGTGGTGCAGCCAAACCATGAAGCCCAGTACCGAGATCGCGCCCGAAGCGTAGATCATCGAGTGGTGGCCGAACAGTTTCTTGCCGGTGAACGCCGAGATCACTTCCGAGAAGATGCCGAATGCCGGCAGGATCAGGATGTAAACCTCAGGGTGGCCCCAGGCCCAGAACAGGTTGACGTACATCATTGGATTGCCACCAAGTTCATTGGTGAAAATGTGGAAATCCATGTAACGGTCAAGGGTCAGCAGTGCCAGGGTAGCGGTCAGGATCGGGAACGAAGCCACGATCAGAACGTTTGCCCAGGTGCAGGTCCAGGTGAAGATCGGCATGTCCATCAGTTTCATGCCAGGAGTACGCATTTTCAGTACGGTCGCGAGGAAGTTAACCCCCGTTAACGTCGTACCTAACCCGGATAGCTGTAGCGCCCAGATGTAGTAGTCCATGCCCACGCCAGGGCTGTACTGCAGACCCGACAATGGTGGATAGGCAACCCAACCGGTCTTGGCGAATTCGCCGACGCCCAGGGACAGGTTGATCAGTACTACGCCGGATACCAGCAGCCAGAAGCTCAGGGAGTTCAGGAACGGGAACGCAACGTCACGCGCGCCGATCTGCAGCGGCACTGCAAGGTTCATCAGGCCGGTGAAGAATGGCATCGCCATGAAGATGATCATGATCACACCGTGAGCGGTGAAGATCTGGTCATAGTGTTCAGGTGGCAGGTAGCCAGGCGAACCCTCGGTGGCCATGGCCAACTGGGTACGCATCATGATGGCGTCGGCAAAGCCGCGCAGCAGCATGACCATGGCGACGATGATGTACATCACGCCGATTTTCTTGTGGTCGACCGAAGTCAGCCACTCGGTCCACAAGTACGTCCACTTCTTGAAGTAGGTGATTGCAGCGAACAGCGCCAGACCACCGAGGGCGATCATGGCGATGGTCACCATCACGATCGGCTCGTGGAATGGGACTGCTTCCCAACTTAATTTACCAAACATCGTTTACTCCTCTGCCCCGGCAGCTGAATGCGAACTCGAGTCAATTTCCGTGGCCGCCACTTCTTTCTCTTTCTTCTCGTGCTTCAGCGGCTTGCCCGGCTTCATACCTTCGTACTTGTCGACGATGATCTGGAACTGGTTCGGCGTGACCGAGGAGTAGAGCTCGACTGGGTTGTTCTGGCTCGGTTTGGCAAGGGCCGCGTATTCAGCTTGATCAAGCTGTTTAGGTGACTTCTTGACTTCACTTACCCAGGCGTCGAAATCTTCCTGAGTGGTGGAGATAGCTTTGAACTTCATGCCGGTGAAACCCGCGCCGCTGTAGTTGGCGGAGATACCGTCCATCTCAGCGTTGCGGTCAGCGATCAGGTGCAGTTTGGTCTGCATGCCCGCCATCGCGTAGATCTGGCCGCCCAGACCCGGGATGAAGAACGAGTTCATCACAGCGTCAGAGGTGATCTTGAAGTTGATTGGCGTGTGCGCCGGGAACACGATCTTGTTGACCGTGGCAATGCCTTGTTCCGGGTAGATGAACAGCCACTTCCAGTCCAGCGCAACGACTTCGATGGTCACTGGCTTGACGTCGGATTGAATCGGACGATACGGGTCCAGTTCGTGGGTCGAAATGTAGGTGATGTAACCCAGGGCAATGATGATCAGGACCGGGATGGTCCAGACTGCCACTTCGATTTTGGTCGAGTGCGACCATTTCGGGGTGTAGACGGCGTTCTTGTTCGACGCGCGGTACTTCCAGGCGAACAGGAAGGTCATGACGATAACCGGCACGACGACCAACAGCATCAGCAGGGTCGCGGTGATGATCAGGTTTCGCTGTTCCAGGCCAACCTGGCCCGTTGGATTGAGCAAGGTCATGTTGCAGCCTCCCAGCAACAACGTGCCGAGCAGCGGCACTAGGCCTAGTAATCTGGGGTACCTGTTTTTACTCATCTCACGACCTCTAAAGCAGCTTGCGCAATGCAGTTGGGTTTTGATCGCCAACACTTCACCCTGCCAAGGGTTGGCATTTTCTTTGGATTGAATAAGGGCCGCCCGTCGCGCGTCAGACGCTCGACAAAACCTGGGACAGCGGTCAGTTCTTATTCGAATTCGTGGTCAAAGGCCTTGTTACAGACCAATTCCATTTGGTGCGGAAAGTTGGAAGGCACCGACACCTGGGTGTCTTGAAAGCCTTGCGACTCACTCGACACCCGACTTCCTGCTCGCCTCCTTAATAAAGGCTGAACAGTGCCGGGAATTCAGTGCGGGCGATTGTAGATAGGTAGCGCCCTATACACCATGTCTTATCCCGAAATAATTTTTATCCGTTCGAGCAACAATCCATCGCCATTTTTGCAAAAGTTCCGCATGTTATCGAAATAGATTCTCAACAAAAACACCAAAAATTGTAGGTGTACCCGCGTCAGTTCAGACAGCTCTGAAGGCTTTTTCCGAACGCTGAAACAGCGCAAGCCCCGATAACCCAAGGCTTTTGGCCATCTGCCAGCGCTTGTTAAAACTGCCTGCTCTGGCACTCGCGTGCTAAAGCCGAAAAACCCCGAATCAGACCAATCCTTTTTTGTAACAACGGCCGATTCCGCGTCACTGAGGAGCCCTGCGACACGGCGCGTGTGACAACATGTCGCACACTTGCCGCACCCTCCCTTGCCGTCCGTCACGGTGTTTTCACAAACACTCTGAAATGCAAAACGCCCCGATTGGCTGATCCGCAAATCGGGGCGTTTTCTGTATCGGCCAGACTGCCGAATAGTTGACTCAGCGCAGTGCTTTTCGGTTACGCGAGGTCAGCAGCGGCACCAGAATGACCACCAGCACGAACGCCAGCAGTGCCCATTGCGCCAGCGACAGACCGAGGATCGGCGGGTAAGGCGTGGAGCAGAAACCGTCGACCTGAAAGCCCAGCGGGAAGATTTTCGCCAATGGCAGATCATCGACAATCGGCTGCAGCACATCGATGCCGCAGCTCACCGCCGGATAGAACTGGGTGTACACGTGATGCCCGGCCACACCGGCCCCGGCAATCGCACAAATCACCACCAGCACTTCAAACACGGTGATGCTGCGGCGCGTGCGCATGGCCGCGCCGATGAACGCGAACAGCGCGATCAGCAGCAACGCATAGCGCTGCAAGATGCACAGTGGGCACGGTGCTTCACCGAGCACGATCTGCATGTACAGCGCACCACCGATCAGTGCCAGGCAGATAATGCCCAGCAGCACCAGAAAGCGCCGTTCACGTCCCAGTCGAATCGTTTCCTCGCTCATCGCGTTTCCCTTGTAAGTCCATGGTTCAGCTGGCCGGCGGCTGCGCGTGCAGTTGCGCCATCAAGCTGATGTTGTCTTCGATATGCCAATTGGCCGCGATGCGACCGTTATCAATCTGATAGATATCGGTTGCCCGGAAGTCTACACGCTGGCCCTGCCCTTTGAGAGCCTTGAACGTACCGCTGAAGTGCCCGCGAAAGTGCAGGTGCACTACCACGCGATCACCGGCGATGATCATTTGCTCGATGTCGCAACTCAAGTCCGGCACCGCCGTGCGAAAGAACTTCGACGCCAGCAACGGCCCGGTCGGCCCCTGCACCCGGCCCTCGGGTGGCGTCTGGTCGACAAACTGCGGCGACAACGCCGCCGTGGCCAGCGCCTCCTCACCGGAATTCCAGAAACTGCCATAACGCCGCGCGGCTAATTCCATGGCTTCGACCTGCGCCTTGGGCAGGCTCTGATCGACGATCAGGGTCTGCGGTTTTATCAAGGCAGATTCGGCAGAAGCAAACGGGCTGGCCAGCAACGCGGCTGAAAGGCCGATGGCTGCAAAACTGAAACGACGAGCGAAGGCAAAGTGCGACATGGGGCGATCCTGATCATGTAAACGAACGAGCGCCTA
Source organism: Pseudomonas sp. GM24 (assembly GCF_000282235.1). Lineage (NCBI taxonomy): Bacteria > Pseudomonadati > Pseudomonadota > Gammaproteobacteria > Pseudomonadales > Pseudomonadaceae > Pseudomonas > Pseudomonas sp. GM24. The sequence continues at coordinate 6,965 of NZ_AKJR01000122.1, forward strand.
TCATCAGCATCGGGGAATAAACGATAAACCGGTTAAGAAATGATTAACCTTTAAACACTTTTTAAGAATCAGCACCGCGTAACGGCCTTCGCGAGCAGGCTCGCTCCCACATTGGATCTGCGCCGAACACAAATCCTGTGGGAGCGAGCCTGCTCGCGAATGAAGGCAACCCGGTTTCAGATCACTCCAAAGCCGCTGCAGGCCCGAAGAACTCATAACGGCTCTGCTGCTCCGGTACACCCAGCGCTTTCAAATGCCGCTTGATCGCCGCCATAAAACCCTTCGGCCCGAGGAAGTAAGCATCCACATCACGCTGAGCCGGCAACCACTCGCCCAGCAACGCCTGATCCAGCATCCCGACCTTGTCCGCCGCCGGGCTGACACCGTCATCTTCGGCATAGCAGTAAAACCGTTTGAGTTGCGGATGACGCGCCGCCAGCTCATCAATCCAGTCACGGAACGCATGCACGCGGCCATTGCGCGCGCAGTGGATAAAGTGCACCGGCCGCTCGGTTTCCAGCGCGGCTTCGAGCATCGCCAGAGTCGGCGTGATGCCAACGCCGCCGCTGATCAGCACCAACGGTTTGTCGCTCGCGGTCAAGGTGAACTCACCCGATGGCGGGAACAACTGGATGCTCGCGCCGACCTGCAGTTGATCGTGCAAGTGATTGGACGCACGGCCACCCGGTTCGCGTTTGACGCTGATGCGGTACTGACCGTTGTTGGCCAGTGCCGACAACGAATAATTGCGGCGAATTTCTTCACCGTCGAGGATCAGCTTCATGCCGATGTACTGGCCCGGTTCGGCCGCGAGGATCGGGCCTTTATCAGCAGGCTCGAAGTAGAACGAAATGATCTCCGCACTCTCCTCGACCTTGGCCGCGACGATGAACTCGCGCGCACCACGCCAGCCGCCAACGGCGTGTTCTTTCTGGTCGTAGATTGCGGTTTCGGCGCCGATCAGGATGTCAGCTAACTGGCCATACGCCGCGCCCCAGGCACTCATCACTTCCGGTGTGGCGATCTCTTCGCCGAGCACTTCGGAAATCGCCCGCAACAGGCAGGCGCCGACGATTGGGTAGTGTTCCGGAAGGATCTGCAGGGCGACGTGCTTGTTGATGATTTTCGCCACCAGATCGCCCAACTGGTCGAGCTGATCGATGTGCCGCGCATACATCAACACGCCGTTAGCCAAGGCCCGTGGCTGGTCACCGCTGGCCTGGTGCGCCTGGTTGAACAGCGGGCGAACTTCCGGGTATTCAGAGAGCATCATGCGGTAGAAGTGCGTGATCAGCGCTTCACCGCCGCTCTCCAGCAGAGGCACGGTGGATTTGACGATGGCACGATCCTGGACGCTAAGCATAAGGTTGACTCCTGAGCTTCTTGGAAAAGTTACCTAAGAGTTACCAGTATTCATGCCAACTTTTTTATCCATATAAATCAATCGCTTGAGATTTAAGTAGTCATAAAGACTCAGAGCACCTTATAGTCATCCGGACTACATCTTGTCTCTTTGACTACAAGACCATGACCGCCAAATCCCTGCTCACCGCCCTGCTGCCTCTCGTCTCCGACCTGTCTCGCGAACTGCCCGAGGGCGAGCGCTACCGACGCCTGCTCGAAGCCATGCGCGCCTTGCTGCCCTGCGATGCGGCGGCGTTGTTGCGCCTCGACGGCGAAGCACTGGTGCCGCTGGCGGTGGACGGCTTGAGCACCGACACCCTTGGCCGGCGCTTCAAAGTCAGCGAGCACCCGCGCTTCGAGATTCTGCTGAGCGGCGCCGGGCCGACGCGGTTCGCCGCCGACAGCGACTTGCCCGATCCTTACGACGGTTTGGTCGACGGCCTCGACGAACACCTCGAAGTTCACGATTGCCTCGGCTGTCCTTTATTTGTCGATGAAAAACTCTGGGGCCTGATCACCCTCGACGCCCTCGACCCCGAGCGTTTCGAACCGATCGAACTCGACGCCCTGCAAGCTTTCGCCAGCCTCGCCTCGGCCACGGTCAACGCCGCCGAACGCATTCAACGCTTGGCCAATCGCGCAGAAGACGAACACCAGCGCGCCGAGGTTTATCGCCAGGCCAGCGGTCAGCAGAACCGCGAGATGATCGGCCAGAGCAAGGCGCTGAAAAAACTGGTTGAGGAAATCAATCTGGTCGGCGGCAGCGATCTGACCGTGTTGATCACCGGAGAAACCGGCGTCGGCAAAGAACTGGTCGCCCAAGCGATCCACGCCGCCTCACCGCGCGCCGACAAACCGATCATCAGCCTCAACTGCGCCGCGTTGCCGGATACGCTGGTAGAAAGCGAACTGTTCGGCCACGTGCGCGGCGCCTTCACCGGCGCCACCAGTGACCGGCGTGGCAAGTTCGAACTGGCCAATGGCGGCACGCTGTTTCTCGATGAAGTCGGTGAGTTGTCGCTGACCGTGCAGGCCAAGTTGTTGCGCGTGTTGCAGAGTGGTCAATTGCAGCGTTTGGGGTCGGATAAGGAGCATCAGGTCGATGTGCGCCTGATTGCCGCGACCAACCGCGACCTGGCGGAAGAAGTGCGCAGTGGTCGCTATCGTGCCGACTTCTACCATCGCCTGAGTGTGTACCCGCTGCGCGTGCCGGCGCTGCGTGATCGTGGTCGCGATGTGTTGTTGCTCAGCGGTTTTTTCCTCGAACAGAATCGCTCGCGCATGGGCCTCAACAGCCTGCGCCTGAACAGCGACGCCCAGGAGGCACTGCTCGCCTACACCTGGCCGGGCAACGTACGCGAGCTGGAACACTTGATCGGACGCAGTGCGCTGAAAGCGTTGGGCAACTGCAAGGTGCGGCCGAAGATCCTCAGTTTGAGCGCGGCGGATCTGGATTTACCGCGTGAGGTTGTGGATAACTCGGTTGAGCCTGTTGCGGCTGTGGTGGCTGAGATGCCGCTGGTCAGCGGGGATTTGCGCAGTGCGACCGAGCAGTATCAGCGGCGCTTGATCAGTGCGGCGCTGGCGCGTAATCAGGATAACTGGGCGAGTGCGGCGCGGGAGTTGGGGCTGGATCGGGCGAATCTTGGGCGGATGGCCAAGCGGTTGGGGATGAAGAGCTAAAAGCACACCCTCACCCTAGCCCTCTCCCGGAGGGAGAGGGGACTGATTGGGGGATATTGCAGAATTCCGCCGACGTGAAAGATCTTTACCGAATCCATAATCGACTCGGTCATTCAGGTCGATGTACAACGTCAGACGCCGCGGTCGGCCCCCTCTCCCTCTGGGAGAGGGCTGGGGTGAGGGGCTTTGGCTTTGGCTTTTGATCGAAACACAACCCGACAACTAACCTAAAGCCCACCCCATTAACGCCGATAACCCGGCATCAATAGTTTCTGGCGATTTCCACCCTCGCCCACCACCTTTCCACAGAAGGTTCATATGTCCTCCACCAAAGCCCGCGCAGATTCACTTTCGCTTCTGCTGTTTACCTTGCGCAGCGGCAAGCTGATGGCGATCAACCTGCTGAAAGTCAGTGAAATCATCCCCTGCCCGCCGCTGACCAAGCTGCCGGAATCGCACCCGCATGTGAAAGGCATCGCCACGTTGCGCGGCGCCTCGCTGTCGGTCATCGACCTCAGCCGCGCCATCGGCGAGCGCCCGCTGGAAGACCCCAACGGCGGTTGCCTGATCGTCACCGACGTCAGCCGCTCGAAACAGGGCCTGCACGTCCAGGCTGTGAGCAAAATCGTTCACTGCCTGACCACCGACATCAAACCGCCGCCGTTCGGTTCCGGCGGTTCGCGCGCCTACATCACCGGCGTGACCTCGGTGGACGGCACGCTGGTGCAGGTGCTCGACATCGAAAAGGTTATCCACAGCATCGCCCCGGCACAGATCGAAATGGCCCCGACCGATCTGAGCATGGAAGACGCTGATGTGCTCGGCAATGCGCGAATTCTGGTGGTCGACGACAGCCAGGTGGCACTGCAACAATCGGTGCACACCCTGCGCAACCTCGGCCTGCAATGCCACACCGCACGCAGCGCCAAGGAAGCCATCGACTGCCTGCTCGACCTGCAAGGCACCGCGCAGCAAATCAACCTGATCGTCTCCGACATCGAAATGTCCGAGATGGACGGCTACGCCTTCACCCGCACTCTGCGTGAAACGCCGGACTTCGCCCATCTGTACGTGCTGCTGCACACCTCGCTCGACAGCGCGATGAACAGCGAGAAAGCGCGCCTGGCCGGGGCGAACGGCGTGCTGACCAAGTTCTCCTCGCCGGAACTGACCCACTGCCTGATCGAAGCGGCCAAACACGTCGCGGCACACGGGCACTGAGTCTTGGCCGAGACGTATTGTTTTTTGATGCGGCGCGACCTCGGTAAGGACGCGCCGGATGCGCCTTGGCCACAGGACATTGAACTGCGCACGTACTCCGTCGAACTGGCGGCGGACGTGCATCATTTGATGCAACTGGGCTACCGCGAAGGCGGCGGCCGAGTGCCGGCGCTGGACGCTTGGCAGCAGCAATTCGAGAGCAATCCTGAATACGATCCGTCGTTGTGCTTTATTGCCCACGATGGCGACGGCGTGGTCGGTGTGGCGCAATGCTGGACCAGCGCCTATATCAAGAATCTGGTGGTGCATCCGCGCATGCAGGGCCGAGGACTGGGTCGGGCGTTGTTGCTCCATGCATTCAAGGTGTTTCAGCAACGGCGCGAAGGGTTTGTAGATCTGAAGGTGCTGGAGGACAACCATCGCGCGCAGCGGTTGTATGAAGGTGCCGGGATGTATGTGGTCCGCCGGGAACTGGTGCCGGACTGATTAAAGTCAAAAGATCGCAGCCTTCGGCAGCTCCTACAGGGAACCGCATATCCATGTAGGAGCTGCCGAAGGCTGCGATCTTTTAACGGTGTCCCAGGCAACAAAACTCTTTAGGCACACTCCAATCTTGGCCACCCACGACCAAGGACGCCCCCTATGAAAGCCATCACCTTAAGCCTGCTCTCCCTCACCGCCCTCGCGTCCCAGGCCCACGCCTCCAGCCCTGATGCCTGGGCCGCCTACGACAAAACCGTGCTCGCCAGTTGCACCAAGGCCAGCGGCCTGAAAAACGCCAAACCCGTCGGCACGCCCGCGCAATTCGATGACCGCGTCGGCTACACCGCCGTTTTGCTGCAAGGCCAATACCCGCAAAAACACATGAAAGGCCAGCAAGGCACCGAGCTGTGTCTGTACAACAAACAGTCGAAAACCGCCTTCGTCACCGAGTGGGACTCGATCCGCCCGACCGGCAAAACTCGCTGAGTGGCGCATAACTTGCTTCGATCCAGGCCTGTGCGGTGGTTTTCCGCCACCGTTTCACACCCTGATTGAAGACAGATCGCTCAATGAATACGACGTTTTCCTGCGTAGGCTGCGGCAAATGCTGCACCGATCACCATGTCCCCCTGACCTTGGCCGAAGCCCGCATGTGGGCGGCGGATGGCGGCCAGGTGATCGTGCTGGTGGAGGCTTTTCTCGGCAATGGTCTGGGCTTGCCAGCGCAACAGCGTGAGCACGCTGAACGGCGTTCGGCGGTGGTGCGCAGCGGTGTCACGGATGCCCACGTGGCGATTACCTTCGCCGCGTACAACGTCGGCCCTTGCCGGAATCTTGACGAAGACAAGTTGTGCCGGATCTACGAGCGGCGGCCACTGGTGTGTCGCATCTATCCGGCGGAAATCAACCCGCATATCCCGCTCAACCCTGCCGCCAAGGATTGCCCGCCGGAGTCCTGGCAACAGGGGCCAGTGTTGATTGCCGGTGGCGAGTTGGTGGATCAGGAACTGGTGGAGTTGATTCAACGCTCGCGCCAGGCGGATCGGGATGACATCGGCATCAAGGATGCGATTTGCGCGATGCTCGGGATTCGCACCACGGCGTTGAAGGGTGACGGGTTTACAGCGTATTTGCCGAATATGAGCGCTTTTGCTTCGGTGATTGATCAGGTCACCGCGCAACCGCTGACGACGACTCCGAGTGAGTGGGTGTTTCATTTGTCCGGGGATGATGTGGCCGGGCAAGTGTTGGCGGCCGGGGCACAGGTGGTGACTGAACCGGCGCAGACGTATGCGTTTATTTCGCTGCGGGCGGCTTGATCGGGGTTTTGCAGCGATCGAACCGGCCTCATCGTTAGCACGCTAGCTCCCACAGGTATCTCGGGCGTTCACATAATTTGTGTACGACACAGAACCCTGTGGGAGCTGGCTTGCCAGCGAAAGGTCCGGCACGGGCAGTATCAATCGCCGCGTTGAACGCAGGCGGGATTAAAACTCAGCGCTTGCCCATCGAACGACGGGTACCCGGCGGCGCCATGCCCGGGGTCTTGGTGTGGCCATTCTTGGCGCCGTTCTTGTACCACGGCTGATTCGAGCCTTTGGCAGAGGCCAGCTCGCCCGGCTTGAACGGAAATTTGAACGCCGGGATTTCGGCTTTGGTATCGCTGGTGTCGGCCAGTTCAGCCGGGACATCGCTCACGGCGTCGTCAACCGGCGGCAGGGTCGGGGAAGTCATAAAAGCTCCGGAAAGCAAAAAGTCGGGCCCGATCAGTGAGCCGCGAAGGCGCGCAGTATACCTGTGCGCCATCGCTCGGCACCTGAAGATTTGCAACGCACGCCGAACGGTTTACAGGTAACTGATGATGACAATGCCTTTGTCGGTCGAGGTCTTCAACGCTTCGTAGCGCATGGAAATCGGCAGCGCCTGATGACTGCAGGCGTTGCGCTCAGTGTCGACATCGACTTTCACGCCGGGCTTGATTTCGATCTGGCGAGACTCACGAGACGCCAACGCCCCGACCGGTCCGACCTGACAGCCAGAATCAACGATTTGCCCGGTAAAGCGGATCTCACCGGATTGACTGGCAGGCGCTGCAAACGAAGTGAGTGGAAGCAAGAGGAGCACAGATGGCAGAGCGGTTTTCAGCTTCATTTCAAGACACTCCCGGGGTGGACGGCCCAGAGAGATTTGGGCCGTGCGCGGCCTGAGCCATACAAGCTGTATCCGCTCATAGAGGCGGATCTTTAAGAGATTAGTCAGGATCGCAAGCCGTGCCGAATGTCAGTTCATTCGTTGCTGGACGTTACTCAACAATTGCGAGGTGCTTTCCAACAACTGCGCCAGAAGCGCGTCATCCTCATCCATATACCCTTCGTATTCCGCGAGATTGCGCCGCTCATGACACAGCGCGAACAATCGCACCTGAACCTTGCTGATATGCGCCGTATGCACCAGGCACTGAAAGACCAGATAGCGTTTATCTGATCGATAGCCACTCAATCGAAGCGCCGTCAGCGCCAACGCGTGCGCTGCGTTATAAGCCAAGTCGAAACGGCTGGAAAAAGACAACGTAGAAGTTTGCGCATCCTTGAGCCGGTCCACGGCCGAGCGCATCAAGCCCTCACACTCCTTGCGATCCGGCGGCTCCGCTTTCAGCCCACCGCTACGTAGAAGATTCTCCAGACTCTCGTTGCTGCCCATCCTTGGACTCCAAAGGGTTTGCCCCTAACAGATCGATTTTTTCCTGCTGCACTACCCGCACGACAAAGCTGTTTTGCGCAGCCAGTTTCGCCGTCCAGTCTTGCGGGGTGTAAAGCGTGGGGTTGATGGGACGACCCAATTGCTCCTCCATAGGCATGAGCAGTTCCATGACGTCACTGTAGTGCAGGCCTTCGCCAATCAGCATGAGATCAATGTCACTGAGTGTGTTTGCTGTGTCCTTGGCGACGGAGCCATAGACAAACGCCCAGGTGATCTGCTCGGTAAATGGCTGCAATGCCTGACGCAGAGGCTCGGCGATGCCAAACGTCTTGCGGGCGATGCCCAGTAGTTCGGCATAGATGGGACAGGTGGGATTGGCCTGGTAATGGTTCTGATTACCCACCCTTTTCATGCGCAACACACCGGCTCGCTGCAGACGGTCGAGTTCACGCATGAGACTGCCTTTGCCAACACGCGCCCAGCGCGCGATCTCATTGGCATAGAAAGTCTGGTCAGGCTTACCGAACAGCAGACCCAACACTTTTTGTTGAGTGGTGGTAAACAGCGCTTCGCTTAGAGAGATAGTTTCCACTGTGAAGGCCAAAGAGTCCCAAAAAGGGAACGATAGGTCCCTTTTTGGGACTTATCAACCTTGCGAATATTTCCAGAGACAGCGGCCACAGAACAATCGCCATCGCAAACAGGCTCACACCTACATTTGGAGTGCGATCCCCTTGTAGGAGCGAGCCTGCTCGCGAAGAACGATGACGCGGTGTTCAGACGGATTACGTTTGCGGATCAACCCGATCCAGCGC
>NZ_AKJR01000123.1:0-8834 GCF_000282235.1 Pseudomonas sp. GM24
GTTCGGACGATCTTTTGATCTTGATCTGTAAAAACAAGATCAAAAGATCGCAGCCTTCGGCAGCTCCTACAGGATCATGTGTTCGTTCAGATTGCGTTGTGGGTTTTCAGCCAGCCGAGGCCTGCTTCGGTCGTGGTCAGCGGCTTGTATTCACAACCCACCCAACCCTGATAACCGATGCGATCAAGGTGTTCGAACAGGAAGCGGTAGTTGATTTCACCAGTGCCGGGTTCGTTGCGGCCCGGGTTGTCCGCGAGCTGCACATGGTTGATCTCGCCCAGATGCGATTGCAGGGTGCGGGCCAGATCGCCTTCCATGATTTGCATGTGATAGATGTCGTATTGCAGGAACAGGTTGGCGCTGCCGACCTGCTCGCGAATCGACAGGGCTTGCGCCGTGTTGTTCAGGTAGAAACCCGGGATGTCGCGGGTGTTGATCGCTTCCATCACCAGTTTGATGCCCGCTGCCTGCAGCTTGTCGGCGGCGTATTTCAGGTTGGCGATGAAGGTTTTTTCTACCGTGGCATCGTCAACGCCTTGTGGACGAATACCGGCCAGGCAGTTGATCTGGGTGTTGCCCAGCACTTGCGCATAGGCAATCGCCAGATCGACACCGGCGCGGAACTCTTCGACCCGATCCGGCAGGCACGCGATACCGCGCTCGCCCTTGGCCCAGTCTCCGGCCGGCAGGTTGAACAGCACTTGAGTCAGACCGTTGGCGTCGAGCCTGGCCTTGATTTCGGCAGAGCTGAAGTCGTACGGGAACAGGTACTCGACACCGCTGAAACTAGCCTTGGCGGCGGCGTCGAAACGGGCAAGGAAATCCTGTTCGGTAAACAGCATGGACAGGTTGGCTGCGAAACGCGGCATGGTGGTCTCCTAAAAACGGATGTGACACGGTGGGTCAGATTGTTCGCGATCAGTCCCCTCTCCTGGGGGAGAGGGTTAGGGTGAGGGGGACCCTGAGTCTGATCCGAATTTTGCGAGCACCGCAAAACCTTTCCCTCACCCCAGCCCTCCCGAAACGTCGGACCGCCCGGAGGGAGAGGGGGCTAGCTACGTTCAATCAAGCAGCGAAATCGCCGTTGGCGCATCGTTGCCGACCAGCGCCAGGTCTTCGAATTCGTTGACGGCGTTGATCTCGGTGCCCATGGAGATGTTGGTCACACGCTCCAGAATAATCTCGACGATCACCGGCACCTTGAACTCTTCGATCATCTGTTCGGCCTTGCGCAGGGCAGGGGCGATTTCCGATGGTTCGAACACACGCAGTGCCTTACAGCCGAGGCCTTCAGCCACTGCGACGTGGTCAACACCGTAACCGTTGAGTTCCGGCGCGTTCAGGTTATCGAAGGACAGCTGCACGCAGTAGTCCATTTCGAACCCGCGCTGGGCCTGACGGATCAGACCCAGGTACGAGTTGTTCACCACGACGTGGATGTATGGCAGTTTGAACTGAGCGCCGACCGCCAGTTCTTCGATCATGAACTGGAAGTCATAGTCCCCCGACAGGGCCACGACTTTCCGGCTCGGATCGGCCTTGACCACGCCCAGCGCAGCCGGAATGGTCCAGCCCAACGGGCCGGCCTGACCGCAGTTGATCCAGTGACGCGGCTTGTAGACGTGCAGGAACTGCGCGCCGGCAATCTGCGACAGACCAATGGTGCTGACGTAGCAGGTGTCCTTGCCGAACACCTGGTTCATTTCTTCGTAAACGCGTTGCGGTTTTACCGGCACGTTGTCGAAGTGGGTCTTGCGATGCAGGCTGGCTTTGCGCTGCTGGCAGTCTTGCAGCCAGGCACTGCGGTTTTTCAGCTTGCCGGCGGCTTGCCATTCACGGGCCACTTCGATGAACACGGTCAGCGCAGCAGCGGCGTCGGAAACGATGCCCAGATCCGGGGTGAACACACGACCGATCTGCGTGCCTTCGATGTCGACGTGAATGAACTTGCGACCTTCGGTGTAAACGTCAACCGAACCGGTGTGACGGTTAGCCCAACGGTTACCGATCCCCAACACCACGTCGGATTTCAGCATGGTGGCGTTGCCGTAACGATGCGAAGTCTGCAGACCGACCATGCCGACCATCAACGGGTGATCGTCCGGGATGGTGCCCCAGCCCATCAGGGTCGGGATCACCGGAATGCCGGTCAGTTCAGCGAATTCAACCAGCAGATCGCTGGCGTCGGCGTTGATGATGCCGCCGCCGGCCACCAGCAATGGACGCTCAGCCTGATCAAGCAAAGCCAAAGCTTTTTCAACCTGAACGCGGGTCGCGGTCGGCTTGGCCAATGGCAGTGGCTGGTAGGCGTCGATGTCGAATTCGATTTCGGCCATCTGCACGTCGAACGGCAGGTCGATCAGCACCGGGCCTGGGCGGCCGGAGCGCATTTCGAAGAAGGCTTTCTGGAACGCGTAAGGCACTTGGCCCGGTTCCAGAACAGTGGTCGCCCACTTGGTCACTGGCTTGACGATGCTGGTGATGTCGACAGCCTGGAAGTCTTCCTTGTGCATACGGGCGCGGGGTGCCTGGCCGGTAATGCAGAGGATTGGAATCGAGTCGGCCGAGGCGCTGTAGAGCCCGGTGACCATGTCGGTACCGGCAGGGCCGGAAGTGCCGATGCACACGCCGATGTTGCCGGCCTTGGTGCGGGTGTAGCCCTCGGCCATGTGCGAGGCGCCTTCAACGTGGCGAGCAAGGACGTGATCGATGCCACCGACTTTCTGCAAGGCGGAGTACAGCGGGTTGATGGCAGCGCCCGGGATGCCAAAAGCGGTATCAACCCCTTCACGGCGCATCACCAGAACGGCGGCTTCGATTGCTCTCATTTTGCTCATGGTTTTGTGCCTCTTTACGTTTTGTAATTGTATACAAGTGGCTTTGCGCAGAGTTTATTCACGGCGGACGGCGCAGGTCAATCCATTTTCTCAAGCGCCTGTTTCATTCGTCGGAAGCCTGTCTGAGTGTGGCTTTTCGTCGCATGTGGCGCTTTTCGAGAATTATTGTATACAAAAAAATAACTCATTGTGTTCTATTTGTTGCATCGGCCTGCGGCACAAAACCGCAGGCCCACGACTTTCCCTATAACAAAATGAGGACGGCACCATGAGCGCTTTAACCTTGAAAGTCGCAGTCAACCTGGTCAATCAGGCCATCAATGCAGGGCGCGGCATCAACGCCGCGCCGCTGACCATCGCGGTACTCGATACCGGCGGCCACCTGATCACCTTGCAACGCGAAGACGGCGCCAGCCTGCTGCGCCCGAACATCGCCATCGGCAAAGCCTGGGGCGCGATTGCCTTGGGTAAAGGCTCGCGCCTGCTGGCACTGGATGCACAACAACGCCCGGCGTTTATTGCCGCGCTGAACAGCATGGGCCAGGGCAGCGTCGTGCCGGCACCGGGTGGTGTGTTGATTCGGGATCAGGCGGGGAATGTGCTGGGTGCGATCGGGATTAGCGGGGATTTGTCGGACATTGATGAGCAGGTGGCGATTAAAGCTGTGGAGGCGCTGGAGTTGCGGGCGGATGCGGGGGTGGCTGCTTGATCTGTAGCGTCTGACCGAAAGTCATCGCTGGCAAGCCAGCTCCCACAAGGTTCTCTGTCGTATTGAGATTTTGTAACCAATACAAAACCCTGTGGGAGCTGGCTTGCCAGCGATGGCGGCCTGACTGACACATCATGAAAAAAGACATGTCCAGCCAAATAGATCACTGAGGTCTAGCCTTTTGATGAACTCATCATGAAGGGGCAATGGATTGCCTGATCTTCCTGCTTCACATCGTCTGCGTGCCGGCCGCTATGCCGAGCCTAATAGAATCTATCTACTGACCACTAACACACTTGATCGCGAACCGATCTTTGCCGATTTCGTTTTGGGCAGATTGGTGGTTCATCAATTTCGGCGGGCACAAGACCTCGGATTAGCGAACTCACTGGCTTGGGTTGTCATGCCCGATCATTTTCACTGGCTGGTCGAACTGGAAAATTGTTCGCTCAAAAAGCTGATGCGCGAAACCAAGTCGTTGATTACGCGGGAAGTGAATATTTCTATCAACAGGAAAGGTCCGCTTTGGCAGCAGGGCTTTCACGATCGTGCGCTGCGGCGGGAAGAGGATCTGGTGAAAATGGCGCGATATGTCGTAGCCAACCCTTTACGGGCGGGACTCGTCGAAAAGATTGGCGACTATCCGCTGTGGGATGCCGTTTGGCTTTAACAATTTTGAACCGAGTTGCCTCCATCGCTGGCAAGCCAGCTCCCACAGGTATTTGTGTTGTTTGCCAAATCTGAATTCAACACATAAACCTGTGGGAGCTGGCTTGCCAGCGATGGCGTCACCGCAATACTTCAGTCCGGCTCACACCCCTTCAACACCAACCGGATAATCGTCTGTGCCGCCGCTTCATAATCCGCCTCGTCCAGCTTGTCTTTGCCGGTCACCGCAGAAATCTGCCAGTCGAAGTCGGCGTAGGTCTGGGTCGCGGCCCAGATGCTGAACATCAGGTGATTAGGGTCGATCGGGGCGATCTGGCCGCGGTCGATCCAGCTCTGGATACAGTCGATGTTGTGCTTGGCCTGGCCGTTGAGTTGCTCGACCAGATCGGCGCTCAAATGTGGCGCACCGTGCATGATTTCGCTGGCAAATACTTTCGAGGCGAAGGGCAGGTCGCGGGAGATGCGGATCTTCGAGCGGATGTAGCCACTCAGTACTTCGCTCGGTACGCCGTCCGGATTGAACGGGGTCGAGGCCTGCAAAATCGGCACGATGATGCTTTCCAATACCTCGCGGTAAAGGTTTTCCTTGGACTTGAAGTAGTAGTAGACGTTGGGCTTGGGCAATCCCGCCTTGGCGGCGATGTCGCTGGTTTTGGTCGCAGCGAAGCCCTTGTCGGCAAACTCCTCACTGGCGGCACGCAGGATCAGTTCTTTGTTGCGCTCGCGGATTGTGCTCATAAACCCGGTGGTTCCTTGCCTGTTCTGGCGGTTGCGCATGGTAGCACCGGCCTCGCGCAGCGCTCAACAATGCCCCATGTGGCCTGCGGTCGCGTTATGCTTCGCAACATTCATACATAAAAGGAAACAGGATTCATGGCAGGAAGCAGTTTGCTGGTGCTGATCGACGATATTGCCACCGTGCTGGACGACGTGGCGTTGATGACCAAAATGGCTGCCAAGAAGACCGCCGGGGTGCTCGGCGATGATCTGGCGCTCAACGCCCAGCAGGTCTCCGGCGTGCGTGCCGAGCGGGAAATCCCGGTGGTCTGGGCCGTGGCCAAAGGTTCTTTCGTCAACAAATTGATCCTCGTGCCGTCGGCGCTGGCGATCAGTGCGTTCGTACCGTGGCTGGTAACACCGTTGTTGATGGTGGGTGGTGCGTATCTGTGTTTCGAAGGTTTCGAGAAGCTTGCGCACAAGTTTCTGCACAGCAAGGCTGAAGACGAGGCCGAACATGCGCAACTGACTGAGGCGGTAGCTGATCCGGCGACCGATCTGGTGGCGTACGAAAAGGATAAGATCAAAGGCGCGATTCGCACTGACTTCATCCTCTCGGCAGAGATTATCGCCATCACTCTGGGCACCGTGGCAACGGCCTCGCTGACTCAGCAAGTGATCGTGATGTCCGGCATTGCGATTGTGATGACGGTGGGCGTTTATGGCCTGGTGGCGGGCATCGTCAAACTCGACGATCTCGGCCTGTGGCTGACGCAAAAGCCTGGGCAGGTCGCTAAGAAAGTCGGCAGCGCCATCCTGAGTGCGGCACCGTACATGATGAAAACCCTGTCGGTGGTCGGTACGGCGGCGATGTTCCTGGTCGGCGGCGGCATCCTCACCCATGGCGTGCCGGTAGTGCATGACTGGATTGAAGGCGTTGGCGCGGCGGCCGGTAGTGCCGGGTTTGCGGTGCCGATGTTGCTTAATGGTGTGGCGGGGATCATCGCTGGCGCGGTGGTGCTGGCGGTGGTTGCCGTTGTCGGCAAGATCTGGAAAGCCCTGAAAAACTGATCAACAACACATAACCTTTGTAGGAGTGTTGTGCCATTGAAAAAGGGCCATTCGACTCGCATCGAATGGCCCTTTTTTGTACCTGCCAAAAACTATTCGGCGATCTGCAACTTGCGCGCTTCGGTGTACACGTAACGCACCTTCTCGTACTCGAACGGCGAGTTCATCTGGCCGTAACGGAAGCTGGTCTGATAACGCTTGTCGACTGCACGCAACGCCCAGACTTCCGGATGGTTGGAGCTGACTTCCGAGACGTTGAGGAAGTTGATCGCCGATTCGGCGGTGTAATCCACGGCAAGACCGGCAGTGTCACGGATGTTCGACGGTCCGAAGATCGGCAGCACGAAGTAGGCGCCGCCCGGTACACCGTAGAAGCCCAGGGTCTGACCGAAGTCTTCGCTCTGGCGCGGCAGGCCCATGGCAGTAGCCGGGTCCCACAGACCGGCGATGCCGATGGTGGTGTTGAGCAGCAGGCGCGCGGTGGTTTCCATCGAGCGCTGGCCTTTGAACTGCAACAGGCTGTTGACCAGATTCGGCACGTCACCGAGGTTGTTGAAGAAGTTGCTTACGCCTGTGCGCACGAAGCTCGGCGTGATGTAGCGATAGCCATCGACCACCGGCAGGAACACCCATTGGTCGAAGCGATAGTTGAAGTGGTAAACCCGGCGGTTCCACGACTCCAACGGATCGTAGACGTTCAGCGCGTTGAGCGTCGAACGCTCGAATTCGCGCTGATCCAGCCCCGGGTTGAACTTGAGTTTGGACAGCGGTTCCTTGAAGCCGTCGCTGTCGACGACGACCGGTGCGTTGGCTTTACTGTTGTCGGCCTGGGCCACGCCTGCGCAGAGGAGCGCTGCCATCAGCAGGAGATATTTAGCCACGGAAGAACTCCAGCATGGCGTCGCTGTTGACGCGGTAGTTAAGATTGCCGCAATGGCCGCCCAGTGGATAAACGGTCAGTCGATCACCGAAGGTCTTGCGCAGGAAACCGAGGTCGCCCGGACCGAGGATCACGTCATCGGCGTTGTGCATCACGGCGATTTTCGGGCTGTCGTGCAGGTAATCCTTGAGCGCATACAGGCTCACCTGATCGATCAGTTGCAGCAGGCTGCCGCCGTCGGTGCGTGCACGCCACATCGGAATGACCTGTTCGGTCAGGTAACAGTCGAAGTCGCACTGCAACGCACGCTTGAGGAACGGCGTGAGGCTGGTGCCTTCGGTGATCGGGAATTTCGGCGGGGTGATCAGGCCGCGACGGTTGATCAGGTCCGAGGTAAAGGCAATGTCGGCTGCCGAGAAACGGAACGAGGTGCCAATCAACATCGCCATCTGTTCGTTGGTCAGGTGCTGCTTGGACTGCTGGAAGTCGTAAAGCAGCGCGTCATTGAGGTCGATGTAGCCTTTCTGCTGGAAGTAGCGGGTCAGCTTGGACAGCACCAGCTCGTAGAATGTGGTGCTGGTGTTGATGCCTTTCACCTCGGTTTGCACGAGCTTGTCGAGGTTGGTCACCGATGTGTAGAGGTTGACCGGCGGATTGAGCAGCAGGACTTTCTTGAAATTGAAGCTGCGGCGCGTCTCGTCCAGATGCGCAACGAAAGCAGCATCGAGGGCGCCGAGGCTGTAACCGGTCAGGTAGTACTCGGTCACCGGCAGTTTCGGGTTTTGCGCGCGCACGGCTTGCATCACCCGGTACATGTCTTCGGCATCTTCCTTGGTCACGCCCGGGGTGGCGAAGCGTGAGGCGGCGCTGATGAAGTCGAAACTGGTCGGCGACGACAACTGCACGACGTGGTAGCCGGCCTTGTAGTAGAGCTTTTTCAGGTATTCGTTGAGCGTGCTGTCATAACGTGCGCCGGTGCCGGCAATCAGAAAGATCAGCGGGGCCGGTTTGTCCTGGGTGGCGATGCGGTAGGTGAGCTTTTTCACCGCCCAGAAGTTGTCCGGCAGGATGAACTCTCGCTCCGGGCGCAAGGTCAGGCTGCGGTCCGACTGATTGATGTCGTCGTCCAGCGGCAATTCCGGGCGCAAGTCCGGCGGCGTCGTGGCGATGGTCGCCTCGAACGGGTTGGTCAGGGGGTAGCCATAACTGGCGGCGTCGATATCCACCGCCAGTGCGGACGCACTCAAAATAAGGCCGCTGAACAGCGCGGCGAAGCGCAAGGAACGGAGCATGACTAGATCCCTTAGAGGAAGGTGCCGAATGAAGTTCGCAGGCTATGACCACCGGGGTTGCGCCAAAGTGCCATGCTGCGGCACCAAACAGGCAGAATTCGGAGTAATAGTAGCTGGACGATACACTTTGCACGCCCTGAATGAACAGTTAACAGTTGTTAGTTCTTGCACACGGCTGGCGGCAGATTAAGCTGGCCGCCGATTTCCGAAGATTGGAGTGTTTCATGTCCCGCCGTTTGCCCGTGATTTTACTGCTCGTTCTGTTGCCGTTGTGGCTGGCCGCCAGTTATGGCGCGCGGTATGGCTTTATGGAAGACGGCAAGTGGGTGGGCATCTGCGTCGACGAGGCCAGCCGTTGGGAATGTCAGGTGCGGTCGAACCTTGGCTTGATGATTCACTTCAAGGTGTTGGGCTGGACGGCGCTGGGTGCGGCGTTGATCGGTTTTGTCTTGCCGGGGCGGGCAGGGTGGTGGCTGGCGGTGCTGGCGCTGGTGTTTGGGATGCCGGCACTGGCGTTGTACAACACCACGTTGGCAGTGTTTGCGCTGGTGATTGCCGGGTTGCGGTTGGTCCGCGAGTCACGTAGCGCCTGATGGAAAAGATCGCAGCCTTCGGCAGCTCCTACATTGAAATGGCGTACACCTTGTAGGAGTTGCCGA
>NZ_AKJR01000124.1:0-7133 GCF_000282235.1 Pseudomonas sp. GM24
GGCTTGCCAGCGATGGGGTCAGCACATCCGAATCACCTTTGCCTGACCCACTGTCATCGCTGGCAAGCCAGCTCCCACATGTTCATCAGGGTTGTTGGAACTCCAACTCCGTAGTCTTACTTACCGAGTTTCACCCGGGTCCAGCCACGGGTCATGATCCGCTGTGTCGCAATCGGCTGATCCGGCACCGCATACAACGTCGCCATTACCGCTTGCGACGGGTACGAGCCCGGGTCGTTGCGGATCGCTTCATCCACCAGTGGCGTGGCCGCCGCGTTGGCGTTGCTGTAGCCGTTGCTGTTGGTGATCTCGGCGATGATGTCCGGACGCATCAGGAAGTCCATGAACAGGTAGGCGTTGTCGACGTTCGCCGCATCACGCGGAATGGCGACCATGTCGTAGAAACTGCCGGCGCCTTCCTTGGGAATGCTGTAGTCGATCACCACGTTGTTGCCCGATTCCACGGCGCGGGCCTTGGCCTGCAGCACGTCGCCGGAGTAACCGACCGCCACGCAGATGTTGCCGTTGGCCAGATCGGAGATGTATTTCGAGGAATGGAAGTACGCCACGTTCGGGCGAATCTTCATGAACAGCGCCTCGGCTTCCTTGATGTGCGCGGTGTCCTTGTCGTTCACCGGATAGCCCAGGTAGTGCAGGGCGGCCGGGATCATTTCGGTCGGCGAGTCGAGGAAACTGATGCCGCAGGCTTTGAGCTTTTCAGCGTTTTCCGGCTTGAACAGCAAGTCCCAGGAATTGGTCGGGGCGTTGGCGCCGAGCACTTCCTTGACCTTGGCCGGATTGAAACCGATACCGATCGAGCCCCACATGTACGGGAACGCGTGAGCGTTGTCCGGATCACTGGCGGCGGCGTTTTTCAACAGCACCGGGTTGAGATTCTTCCAGTTCGGCAGCTTCGATTTGTCCAGGGTCTGATAGACGCCAGCCTTGATCTGCTTGGCCAGGAAACTGTTCGACGGCACGACCAGGTCGTAGCCGGACTTGCCCGCCAGCAAACGCGCCTCAAGGGTCTCGTTGCTGTCGAAGACGTCGTAGGTCACGCGGATGCCGGTCTCGTCTTCGAACTTCTTGACGGTGTCCGGCGCGATGTAATCGGACCAGTTGTAAACACGCAGCACCTTGTCGTTGGCCTGGGCGCCCATGACCATCGCGCCCATTAAGGACAGTGTCAGCAGAGTCCTGCCAAACATTTTCATTGGTACAACTCCATTCTTTTTATTCAAAAACACAAAGCCAAAACTCGGTTAACAGCGCCAGATGTGTTGTAGGAGAGTGAAACGAGGCTGCGATCTGTTGATCTTTCACATCAAGATCAGAAGATCGCAGCGTGCCGCAGCTCCTACAGGGTTATGCGGTGGCGGCTTGTTGCTGTGGTCGCCACGACTCGTTTGCGGTCTGATCCATCGCTTCCTGAATCGCCCGCTTGCGGTTGGCTTCTGCCTTGCGGCCGAAGTACCAGACCAGGAAAGTCACCAGCGACACCGCCAGCAGAATCAGGCTGGCCACGGCGTTGATCTCAGGTTTCACGCCCAGACGCACCGCCGAGAACACTTCCATCGGCAACGTCGTCGAACCTGGTCCGGAAACGAAGCTGGCCAACACCAGGTCATCCAGCGACAAGGCAAACGACATCATCCCGCCCGCGGCCAGCGACGGCGCGATCATTGGAATGGTGATCAGGAAAAACACCTTGAACGGTTTCGCACCGAGGTCCATCGCCGCTTCTTCGATCGACAGATCCAGCTCGCGGAGGCGGGCGGAGACTACCACCGCGACATAAGCGGCACAAAACGTGGTGTGGGCGATCCAGATCGTGACGATGCCACGCTCCTGCGGCCAGCCGATCAACTGCGCCATCGCCACGAACAGCAGCAACAGCGACAGGCCGGTGATCACCTCAGGCATTACCAATGGCGCGGTGACCAGACCACCAAACAGCGTGCGACCCTTGAAGCGCGTGACGCGAGTCAGCACGAAAGCGGCGAGGGTGCCCAACGCGACGGCAGCGATCGCGGTGTAGCAGGCGATTTCCAGCGAGCGCACTACCGAGCCCATCAGTTGCGTGTTGTCGAGCAAACCGACGTACCACTTCACCGACCAGCCGCCCCACACCGTCACCAGTTTCGAGGCGTTGAACGAGTAGATCACCAGAATCAGCATCGGCAGATAAATGAACATCAGGCCGAAGATCAACATGAACTTGGAAAAACCGAAGCGTTTCATCCCCGTGCCTCCATCTCTTTGGCCTGGCTGCGGTTGAACAGCAGAATCGGCACAATCAGGATCAACAGCATCACCACCGCCAGCGCAGACGCCACCGGCCAGTCGCGGTTATTGAAGAACTCTTGCCACAGCACGCGACCGATCATCAGCGTCTCCGGGCCACCGAGCAGTTCCGGAATCACGAACTCACCGACCACCGGAATGAACACCAGCATGCAGCCGGCAATAATCCCGTTCTTGGCCAGCGGCACGGTGATTTTCCAGAAGTTGTTGAAGTTGCTCGAGCCCAGATCCTGCGCGGCTTCCAGCAAGCTGCCATCGTGCTTGACGAGGTTGGCGTACAGCGGCAACACCATAAACGGCAGGTAGGCGTAGACCACGCCGATATACACGGCCGTGTTGGTGTTGAGGATCTCGATCGGGTGATCGGTGAGCCCCGTCCACATCAGAAATGCGTTAAGCAAACCGTTGTTGCTGAGGATGCCCATCCACGCGTAAACGCGGATCAGGATCGCGGTCCAGGTCGGCATCATGATCAACAGCAGCAGGACGTTTTGCGTTTCCTTGCCGGTCTTGGTGATCGCGTAGGCCATCGGGAAACCGATCAGCAGGCACATCATCGTGCTCAGCGCCGCGACCTTCAGCGAACCGAGGTAGGCCGACAGGTACAGCTCGTCTTCGCCGAGCATGGTGTAGTTGCCGATGTTCAGCAGCAGCTGGAATTTCTGTTCGGCGTAGGTGTAGATCTCCGAGTACGGCGGGATCGACAGTGCGGCTTCCGAGAAACTGATCTTCATCACCAGAAAGAACGGCAGCATGAAGAACAGGAACAGCCAGATGAACGGAATGCCGATCACCAGTTTTCGCCCGCTGGGCACCAGGCGCAGGAATTGCTGATTGAAGGTTCTCATGAGCGCAGTACCACGCCGCTGTCGTCTTCCCACCAGACGTAGACTTTGTCGTCCCAGGTCGGGCGCGCGCCACGGCGCTCGGCGTTGGCCATGAACGACTGGACAATTTTGCCGCCGGGCAATTCGACGTAGAACACCGAGTGACCGCCGAGGTAGGCGATGTCATGCACCTTGCCTTCGGACCAGTTGTAGCGGAACTCGGGTTGGGTGGTGCTGACGAGCATTTTTTCCGGACGGATCGCGTAGGTGACCGACTTGTCCTGCACCGAGGTGCTGACGCCGTGACCGACGTAGATCTTCTGCTGCAAGTCCGGGCTGTGAATGATCGCGTGACCTTCAAGGTCTTCCACCACAGTGCCGTCGAAGGCGTTCACGTTGCCGATGAATTCGCAGACCATGCGGCTGACCGGTGCTTCATAGATGTCGACCGGGCTGCCGATCTGAGCGATCCAGCCGAGGTGCATGATCGCGATGCGCTCGGCCATGGTCATGGCCTCTTCCTGGTCGTGGGTCACCATCACGCACGTCACGCCGACGCGTTCGATGATCTGCACCAGTTCCAGTTGCATCTGCGAGCGCAGCTTTTTATCCAGCGCGCCCATCGGCTCGTCGAGCAGCAACAGCTTCGGACGCTTGGCCAGCGAGCGGGCGAGGGCGACGCGCTGGCGCTGGCCGCCGGACAACTGGTGCGGGCGGCGTTTGGCGTATTGGGTCATGTGCACCAGACGCAGCATTTCATCGACACGGGCGTCGATTTCACTGGCGGGCAAACGGTCTTGCTTGAGGCCGAAGGCGATGTTCTGCGCGACGGTCATGTGTGGGAACAGCGCGTAGGACTGGAACATCATGTTGATCGGCCGCTCGTACGGCGGCATGTCAGTGATGTCCACGCCGTCGAGCAGAATCCGCCCTTCGGTCGGGCGCTCGAAACCGGCGAGCATGCGCAGCAGGGTCGATTTGCCCGAACCGGAGCCACCGAGCAGAGCGAAGATTTCGCCCTGATGGATCTCCAGGGACACATCGTCCACGGCCACGGTTTCGTCGAACTTCTTGGTGACACGATCGACTTTCACCAGCACCTTTTTCGGTTGCTGATGACCTTCAAGTGCCTTCCTGTAAGTGCTGGAGGCGTTTGCCATGTGAAACTCCCAACAGGTTTCGTTCGCCTGGCCAATGTGGCCGGGCTTAAGTGGATTGCAAGCCTGTAAGCGCTGCTCCGGTCGAATCGCCGCAATACCCTGTGGGAGCTGGCTTGCCAGCGATGGCGGTGGGTCAGTCACCATTAATGTTGAAGGTGACGGCCTCATCGCTGGCAAGCCAGCTCCCACAGGGTTTTGCATTGTTCTGACAGGTATTGCACTTACCGATCCGGCTTGGTCGGCGCCGCCGTCCTGGCTGCCTGGGTCGTACTTGTTGTTATTACGGGTGTTGCTGTTCACGAATGACGGATGTGCGCAGGCACACCCGACGTCCGTGGGGGCAGTAAATCGTTGTGATCTTTTGGGTTGTGTCAGCGTTTGTTGCGCCGCGCCGCCCGTTGCCGGCAAGCCGCGCCGAATGCCTGGAAAATCTTCAGGTAGTTCGGGTTGTCCAGCACTTGCCATTCCGGGTGCCATTGCACGCCGAGGGCGAAAGTCGGGCTGTGCTCGACCGAGATCGCCTCGATCAAACCGTCCGGCGCCACCGCTTCGGCGCGCAGGCCGGGCGCGAGGCGGTCGATGCCCTGGCTGTGAATCGAGTTGACCTGGAACTCGCCCGGCAGCTCCAGTGCTTCGAACACACCGCCAGCGAGTACGGTCACGGCGTGGGCCGGTGCGTATTGCACCGCCACGTCCGGGCTATCGGCTTCGCGGTGATCGAGCATGCCCGGCAGCTCATGCACCTTCTGATGCAGGCTACCGCCGAACGCCACGTTCATTTCCTGGAAGCCTCGGCAGATACCGAGCACCGGAACGCCCGCCGCAATGGCTGCACGCAATAAAGGAAGGGTGGTGGCATCCCGCGCCGGATCGTGATCCGTGCCGGGGGCGCTGGCCGGGCCTTGATAGTGGAAGGGTTCCACGTTCGAGGGCGAGCCGGTCAGCAACAGGCCGTCGAGTTGACCGAGCAGGTCTTCGATTTCAGTCAGGTTGCCAAGAGAAGGAATGACCACTGGCAGCCCTTCAGCGCCAACGCTGACAGCACGTACGTACTTGTCGCCGCTGATGTGATAGGGGTGCAGGCCAATCTGTTTGACGCACGCAGTAACGCCGATCAATGGCTTGAATGCCATTTTTATTCACCTCGAAGTTTGACACTTGAACGAGCTTTTCCGGAGCTTAGCCTCGTTGATTTTAATTAACAACTGTCATGTAAAAAATTCTAAACGCCGTTCATCATATCTTCATGATTTCAGGGTCTGTGGCGCCTGTATTGGCACGCGAGTGTTAAAAAAAGCCCGAAAAATAAACCCTGCGCGGCCATCTGTTCGCTATTGACTTCACTTTGCCGTTCGGGTTGACTGGCTCGGCGAAACAGCAGTGAACATAATAATTAACAGCTAAATAGGTGCATCATGTCGGTCCCTCTGCGTACCGTTCAACTCAACGAAGCAAACGCATTCCTTAAGAAATATCCTGAGGTTTTGTACGTCGACCTTCTGATTGCGGATATGAACGGTGTGGTGCGCGGCAAGCGCATCGAACGCACCAGTCTTCATAAGGTTTATGAGAAAGGCATCAACCTGCCGGCCTCGCTTTTCGCGCTCGATATCAACGGCTCCACGGTGGAAAGCACCGGCCTGGGTCTGGACATCGGCGACGCTGACCGCATTTGCTATCCGATCCCCGGCACCCTGAGCATCGAGCCGTGGCAGAAGCGCCCAACCGCACAACTTCTAATGACCATGCACGAGATCGAAGGCCAGCCGTTCTTCGCTGACCCGCGTGAAGTGCTGGCCAACGTCGTACGCAAATTCGACGACCTCGGTCTGACCATCTGCGCCGCGTTCGAACTCGAGTTCTATCTGATCGACCAGGACAACGTGAACGGTCGTCCACAGTCGCCACGTTCGCCGGTGTCCGGCAAGCGTCCGGTATCGACTCAGGTTTACCTGATCGACGATCTCGACGAATACGTCGATTGCCTGCAAGACATCCTCGAAGGCGCGAAAGAGCAGGGCATTCCGGCTGACGCGATCGTCAAGGAAAGCGCCCCGGCGCAATTCGAAGTCAACCTGCATCACGTCTCCGACCCGATCAAGGCGTGCGACTACGCCGTCCTGCTCAAGCGTCTGGTGAAGAACATCGCCTACGACCACGAGATGGACACCACCTTCATGGCCAAGCCGTATCCGGGCCAGGCGGGCAACGGTCTGCACGTGCACATTTCGATCCTGGACAAAGAAGGCAACAACATCTTCGCCAGCGAGGATCCCGAGCAGAACGCCGCACTGCGTCACGCGATCGGCGGTGTGCTGGAGACCCTGCCCGCGCAAATGGCGTTCCTCTGCCCGAACGTCAACTCGTACCGCCGCTTCGGCGCGCAGTTCTACGTACCGAACTCGCCGAGCTGGGGCATCGACAACCGCACCGTTGCGGTCCGTGTGCCAACCGGTTCGGCCGACGCCGTGCGTATCGAGCATCGCGTCGCCGGTGCCGATGCCAACCCCTACTTGCTGATGGCGTCGGTGCTGGCCGGTATTCACCACGGGCTGACCAATCAGATCGAACCGGGCGCCCCGGTGGAAGGCAACAGCTACGAGCAGAACGAACAGAGCCTGCCGAACAACCTGCGTGATGCACTGCGCGAGCTGGACGACAGCGAAGTCATGGCCCGCTACATCGACCCGATGTACATCGACGTGTTTGTCGCGTGTAAAGAGAGCGAGCTGGCCGAGTTCGAGAACTCGATTTCAGACCTTGAGTACAACTGGTATCTGCATACGGTGTGATTGGCTGAGGCCCTCAAAAGCTGAAGAGCCCCTCACCCTAACCCTCTCCC
>NZ_AKJR01000125.1:0-24906 GCF_000282235.1 Pseudomonas sp. GM24
ATCCTTGGTGGTGAAGAAGGGTTCGAACAATCGGTCCATGATGTTCTTCGGAATTCCGCTGCCTTCGTCCTCCACGATCAGATCGACCGTGTGTTCGCCGGCTTCGCTCTTGACCCGCACCGCACTGTGCGGCGGCGAGGCGTCGCGGGCGTTGGAGAGCAGATTGATCAGTACCTGGGCGAGCCGCTGCGGGTCACCCTCGACCCAGTGATCGGGGTCGCACAGGTTGTAGAACTGCACTTCGAAATTGCGTCGGTTCAGCGCCAACAGGCCAATAGCATCCTGGGCAACTTCGGCCAGACACACGGGTTCATCGCTGTGCTGATGGCTGCCGGCGTGAGCGAAGCTCATCAGCGACTGGACGATGCGTGACACGCGTTTGGTCTGTTCAAGAATCTGCCCGCTGATTTCCGTCAGTTCGCCGTCGTCTTCACGCTCTTCGCGCAGGTTCTGCGCCAGACAGGCGATGCCGGTGATCGGGTTGCCGATTTCGTGGGCCACCCCCGCCGCGAGGCGACCGATGCTGGCCAGACGTTCCGAGTGCACCAGTTTGTCTTCGAGCATCTGGGTTTCGGTCAAATCCTCAACCAGTAACACCAGACCACTGTTACCCGGTGCGAGCGGTTCATCGATGGCGGCTTTGTGCAGGTTCAGCCAGCGGGTCTGGCCGTCAAGGGCCAGATGTTGTTTGTGCAAATGCTCGTCGGGCAGGTTGATGAAGCCTTGCAGCAACTCTTTCCACGGCTCGCCAATGGTGCTCAGACGCGAACCGACCACGCGTTGTGCGGCGATCCCGGTGAGTTCTTCCATGGCCTTGTTCCACATCAGGATCTCTTGATCCTTGGCCAGCGAGCAGACGCCCATTGGCAGTTCCTGCAAGGTCTGGCGGTGGTAACGGCGCAGCGCATCGAGTTCAGCCGCTAAACCTGTGAGGCGCGAGTGGTAATCCTCGAGACGGCTTTCGATGAAGTGGATGTCTTCGGTCACATAGTTTTCGCCGCCGGCCTTGTAGGGCAGGAAGGTTTCCACCATGTCCTGCGCCACGCTCGGGCCCATCAGGCCGGAGAGGTTGGCTTCGATGCGGTCGCGCAAACGACGCAAGGCGTACGGGCGGCGTTCGTCGAAAGGCAGATAGAGGTCACGCAGCGCTTGCTCGACCTCCTTCTGCGCAGCCTTGGCGCCCAACGGTTTCGCCAGTTGTGTGGCGAATTCCTGTGGCGAGGCCGCGTGCAGCTCACGCCGTTGCGGGCGACGGACGTTATCCACAGCGCAGGCTTCGGCGGCGCTGGCTTCTTCGGGGCTGGCGTTGGTGAACAGCGAGATCAGGGTGAACATCAGCACGTTGGCGGCGAGCGAGGCGATGGCCGCCATGTGCCAACTGGTGTCGTCGAGTACGTAAATCATGTTCAGCAGCGGGATGTAGAAACCCTGCAGATTGCCGACCAGCGGCAGCAGCATGGTCACTACCCAGACCAGAATCCCCGCCAGCAGACCGGCGATAAAGCCGCGCCGATTGGCGGTCGGCCAGTACAGCACCGACAACACGCCGGGCAGGAATTGCAGGGTCGCCACAAACGCGACGATGCCGAGGTTGGCCAGATCCTGCTCGGCGCCGAGCATCAGGTAGAAACCGAAACCAGCCATGATGATCGCGACGATCAATGCGCGGCGGGTCCACTTCAGCCAGCGGTAGATATTGCCTTCGGCCGGCGGTTGATAAAGCGGCAGCACCAAGTGGTTCAGCGCCATGCCCGACAGCGCGAGCGTGGTCACAATGATCAATCCGCTGGCCGCCGATAAGCCACCGACGTAAGCCAGCAAGGCCAGCGGTTTGCTGTTGGCGGCGATGCCGATGCCGAGGGTGAAGTATTCCGGATTGGTCGTTGCACCGAGCTTGAGCCCGGCCCAGAGGATCAGTGGTACTGCCAGACTCATCAGCAGCAGGAACAGCGGCAAACCCCAGCTCGCACTGACCAGCGAGCGCGGATTGAGGTTTTCGGTAAAGGTCATGTGATACATGTGCGGCATCACGATCGCCGAGGCGAAGAACACCAGCAGCAACGTGCGCCACGGGCCTTCCTGCAATGGCGTGTGCAGGGCGGCGAGGGCGGTCTGGTTTTGCAGCAGCCACAGCTCAAGTTGCTGCGGGCCGTCGAACACGCCATACAGCGCATACAAACCGACGCCGCCGAGGGCGATCAGTTTGATCACCGACTCAAAGGCGATCGCAAATACCAGTCCTTCGTGCTTCTCACGGGTGGCGATATGCCGGGAACCAAAGAAAATCGTGAACAGAATGATCAGCGCACAGAACGCCAACGCCACGCGGCTCTGGATCGGCTCGCCGGTGAGGATGCCGATGGAGTCGGCCACCGCCTGAATCTGCAACGCCAACAGCGGCAGTACGCCGATCAGCATGAAAATCGTGGTCAGCGCGCCGGCCCAGGTGCTGCGAAAGCGGAACGCGAACAGATCCGCCAGCGACGACAGTTGATAGGTGCGGGTGATCTTCAGGATCGGATAAAGCAACACCGGCGCCAGCAGAAACGCGCCGGACACGCCGAGGTAACTGGAGAGAAAGCCGTAGCCGTACTGATAGGCGAGGCCGACCGTGCCGTAAAACGCCCAGGCACTGGCGTAAACACCCAGTGACAGGGTGTAGGTCAACGGGTGGCGAATGATCGCGCGCGGGATCATGCCCCGTTCGCTGATCCAGGCAACGCCGAACAGCACCGCCAGGTACGCGGCGCTGACCAGGATCATCTGGGTCAGGCTAAAGCTCATCGGCATCTTTTTGGCTCTGCAGGATGAAGGTCACGACTATGAGGATCAGCCAGAGCAGATACGGGCGATACCAGGCGCCCGTAGCGTCGATCCACCAATCCATGATGGCGGGGGAAAACAGGTAGATCCCCACGACTAAAAGCAGGACCAAGCGATAGATGTACATCCCGGCCTCTCTTTTTTATGCGCGTGCCCGAAAACGTGCGGCGATGGTAACGGATGGGCGCACGACTGCAAGTGTCGTCATAGCAGTTGCGCTTCGGGCAGCGTCAGTGTGCGCGGGATCTGTGTGGCATCCCAGTGTGCGCTGCCCCACGCCAGCAACTCTTGCGGCGAGGCGTGAGCCAGTTCGGCGCCTGGGTTTTGCCCCAGTGCGCGCAGGGCTCGCAGCAACAATGGCGTGGCTTGATCGGCTTGTAGCGGCGGCGAGCGGTAGGACTTGCCGAGCTTGTTGCCGTCCGGTTGGATAATCAGCGGCAAGTGCAGGTAACGCGGTTGGCGCAAGCCGAGCAATTCTTGCAGATAGAGTTGGCGTGGGGTCGAGTCGAGCAGGTCGGCACCGCGCACGATGTCGGTGACGCCTTGCCAGGCATCATCGAGGACCACGGCCAGTTGATAGGCGTAGAGGCCGTCGCGGCGCCGGATCACGAAATCGCCGACGTCGCGGCCCAGATGCTGGCGGTATTCGCCCTGAACACGATCGATGAAGTGGTATTCCAGTTCCGGCACGCGCAGGCGGATCGCCGCGTCTTGCTGATCGTGACCGGCATTGCGGCACAGGCCCGGATAGATGCCGTTGTACGCTTCGAGCTGTTTGCGCGAGCAGGTGCAAGCGTAGGCCAGGCCATGATTGAACAGGCTGTTGAGCACTTCGGCGTAAGCATCGTGGCGATCGCTCTGGCGCACCATGTCGCCGTCCCATTCAAAGCCGTAACTCTCCAGCGCCTTGAGGATCGCCACCTGCGCACCGGGTTCTTCACGGGGCGGATCGAGATCTTCCATGCGCACCAGCCAGCGACCACCGACCGAACGGGCGTCGAGGTAGGAGGCGAGGGCGGCAACCAGCGAACCGAAGTGCAGGTGGCCACTCGGGGTTGGGGCGAAGCGGCCGATGTAGGCGGGGGATGTTTTGGCAGTCATGGAGACGAAGCTACTTTTCAGGCTATACGCAGGTCAACCTGTGGGAGCGAGCCTGCTCGCGATAGCGTAATTTCAGACGATTAAATGCTGAATGACACACCGATTTCGCGAGCAGGCTCACTCCTACAAAAGGCAAAAGGCAGAAACAAAAACGGAGCGTTCGCACGCTCCGTTTTTCGTTCAGGTCGAGATTACTTGCCGACCTGCTTTTCCTTGATCTCAGCCAGGTTCTTGCAGTCGACGCACATGTCGGCAGTAGGACGGGCTTCAAGGCGCTTGACGCCGATCTCGATGCCGCACGAATCGCACCAGCCGTATTCGCCGTCTTCGATCAGTTGCAGTGTCTTGTCGATCTTCTTGATCAGCTTGCGCTCGCGATCACGGGCACGCAGTTCAAGGGCGAACTCTTCTTCCTGACTGGCACGGTCGGCCGGGTCGGGAAAGTTGGCCGCTTCGTCCTTCATGTGATCAACAGTTCGGTCGACTTCCTGCATCAAGTCCAGTTTCCACTTGGTCAGGATCTTGGTGAAGTGCGCGCGCATGGGTTTGCCCATGTACTCTTCGTCTTTGGCCTGAACATAAGGTTCGAAGCCGCTGATCGCCGTTTGCTGCTGTTGCTTTGCTTGGGTGGGCATGAAATGGACCGCCTCTACTCTTGTAATCCATTGCGCAGGATTGCTCCATCACCGACACCTGCCGGCCCTGCGGCTGCAAGCGGGCGAACTTACCAGATCAAATCGGCCTGCGCTACTCCCGGATGTCGAGGCCCCGGCGGGTGGCGCTTGCAAATGTTTGGCAAGCCGTGTCTGGTGGTGTTGAAGACCTGTTCAATCACTGATTTTAGTCAATCCTGGAGCGTACGTGCGTATCGTTACAGTCCAGCGTTCTTGAGGCTGTGACCGCTGCGGGTTCTCGCTCGTTCCGGCAGATGGGTAGAATCGTCTCTTTTTCCCTGCCGAAGGAAAACCAATGGCTCAGCCTTACAGTGCGCGCAGTCGTGCGATCGAACCGTTCCATGTGATGGCGCTGCTGGCGCGGGCCAATGAGTTACAGGCTGAAGGTCATGATGTCATCCATCTGGAGATCGGTGAGCCAGACTTCACTACCGCTGAACCGATCATTCGTGCCGGGCAGGCGGCGCTGACGGCGGGCAAGACCCGTTACACCGCTGCGCGCGGCATTCCGGAACTGCGCGAGGCAATCGCCGGGTTTTATCAATCGCGTTATGGCTTGAATATCGACCCACGGCGGATTCTGATTACACCGGGCGGTTCCGGTGCGCTGTTGCTGGCCAGCGCGTTGCTGGTCGATCCCGGTAAACACTGGCTGCTGGCGGATCCGGGTTACCCGTGCAACCGGCACTTCCTGCGTTTGGTCGAAGGTGCGGCGCAGTTGGTGCCGGTGGGTCCGGACGTGCGTTATCAACTGACTCCTGATCTGGTCGAGCGGCATTGGGATCACGACAGCGTCGGCGCACTGGTGGCTTCGCCGGCCAACCCGACCGGGACGATCCTGACACGCGATGAGCTGGCCGGGTTATCCACAGCCATCAAGGCGAAACACGGGCATCTGGTGGTGGACGAGATCTATCACGGCCTGACCTACGGCACCGATGCCGCCAGCGTGCTGGAAGTCGATGACAGCGCTTTTGTGTTGAACAGTTTCTCCAAGTATTTCGGCATGACCGGCTGGCGTCTCGGCTGGCTGGTGGCGCCGGACGCGGCGGTCAGCGAGCTGGAAAAACTCGCGCAGAACCTCTACATCAGTGCACCGAGCATGGCGCAATATGCGGCGTTGGCCTGTTTCGAGCCGGATACTATTGCGATTCTTGAAGAGCGCCGCGCCGAATTCGGCCGGCGCCGCGATTTCCTCCTGCCAGCGTTGCGCGAGTTGGGTTTCAACATCGCCGTGGAGCCGGAAGGCGCTTTCTATCTCTACGCTGATATCAGCCAGTTCGGCGGCGATGCCTTCGCGTTCTGCCGACATTTCCTCGAAACCGAGCATGTAGCGTTCACCCCGGGTCTGGATTTCGGTCGCTATCAGGCCAGTCATCATGTGCGTTTTGCCTACACGCAAAACCTCCCGCGCTTACAGGAAGCGGTGGAGCGAATCGCCCGTGGCTTGAAGAGCTGGCAAGGCTGATGCGCTTTTATCCACCTCTGGAAGAGGCGCGACTGATCCGGCGTTACAAGCGTTTTCTCGCCGATATCGAAACCGTTGGCGGCGAGTTGCTGACCATTCACTGCCCGAACACCGGTTCGATGCTCAATTGTCAGGTCGAGGGTGGGCAGGTCTGGTTCAGTCGCTCCAACGATCCGAAACGTAAGTTGCCCGGTACATGGGAAATCGGTGAAACCCCGCAAGGCCGGTTGTTTTGCGTGAATACAGCGCGGGCCAATGGTCTGGTCGAAGAGGCGTTGCAGGCGGGTGTCATCAGCGAGCTGAACGGCTTTACCGCGTTGAAACGTGAAGTCGCTTACGGGCAGGAAAAGAGCCGTATCGATTTCCGTCTCGAATACCCGAGTGGCCCGGCCTATGTAGAGGTGAAAAGCGTCACCCTGGGCTTCGACGGTACTGCGGTGGCGGCATTTCCCGATGCCGTGACCCAGCGTGGCGCCAAGCATCTGCGGGAGTTGGCGCATCTGGCACGGGACGGGATTCGCGCGGTGCAGTTGTACTGCGTCAATCTGAGCGGGATTGACGCGGTGCGGCCGGCGAAGGAAATCGATTCGGCGTACGCCGATGCACTTCTCGAAGCAGTGGCCTGCGGCGTTGAGGTGCTGGCGTATGGCGTGCGGCTGGACCATGAAGAGATGGTCATCGACCGGCGTCTCGACGTGTTACTCAACGGTTAAACATTGATCCACAGGCCTTGGGCGTCTTCGCGGCAGGGTATGGCGGTGAGTGATTGCCCGGCGCAGGGGCCAGCGACGCATTCGCCGTCCTCGATCAGAAACAGTGCGCCGTGGGTGGCGCACTGGATCAGGCTGTTGCTCGGGTCGAGAAACTGGTCTGGCTGCCATTCCAGCCCGACGCCGCGATGCGGGCAGCGATTGAGGTAAACATACGCCTGGCCGCTGCGGCGCACGGCGAACAGTTTGTTGCCGTCGATCTCAAAACCACGGCTTTTCGCTTCAGCCAGATCGGCGCCCGTGCAGAGAAACTTCATGACTATCCTCTAGTGTCCGCTCGTGTCTGGATATGTCCGAGCTTGACGTTTAAATGCAAACAATTATCAAATGGCGGCCTTCACCCGCAGGCGTCTGGCAGATGTCGAGGATACTTGGCCTGCCATCCTGATGCCCGGGAAAAACCTTATTCAAGGAAGCTGTGTATGCGCCTGAGTACCCGCGTTGCCACGCTGTGTGTCGGACTTTTGGTCAGCCACCAGGCTGCAGCGGCTGATTTGCCGCAACGTTGGGTCAGTGCCGGCGGTGCGCTGTCGGAGTGGGTCAGTGCGTTGGGCGGCGAATCGAAACTGGTCGGCGTCGATACCACCAGCCAGCACCCGGAGTCGTTGAAGGCGCTGCCGAGCATTGGTTATCAGCGCAGCCTTTCGGCTGAGGGCATTCTCAGTCTGCGTCCGGATATCTTGATTGGCACTGAAGAAATGGGCCCGCCGCCGGTTCTGTCGCAAGTCAAAGCGGCCAAGGTTCAGGTGGTGTTGTTCTCGGCTCAACCGGATCTGCCGACGCTGGAGAAAAACGTTACTCATTTGGGCCAATTGCTCGGCGCCGAGCCGAAGGCTGCGCAGTTGCTGCAAACTTATCAACAGCAGCTCGATGCGCAGAAGGCGCGTGTTGTTCAAGTGCAGAGCAAACAAAAGGCGCCGGGCGTGTTGCTGTTGCTCGGGCATGCGGGCGGCAAACCGTTGATCGCCGGCAAGGACACTGCCGCCGACTGGCTGTTGCAGCAGGCCGGGGGGCGTAACCTGGCGACGCACACCGGTTACAAACCGTTCTCCGTGGAATCCCTCGCCAGCCTTGATCCTGAGGTGCTGGTGTTCGCCGACCGTGCGTTGACCGGTGAGGCGGCGAAAGCAGCGCTGTTCAAGGAAAAACCGATTCTCAATTCAAGCCGCGCGGCCAAGGCCGGGCGCGTGCTGGAGCTTGACCCGACTTTGCTGGTCGGCGGCCTCGGGCCACGTTTGCCGGCGGCGCTGAAAAGCCTGACTGACGGCTTCTACCCGGCCAAGAGCGGCCAATGACCACACTGGTAAAACCCCGTGCCTTGTTCATTGGCCTGACACTGCTGTGTTTGCTGGCGATCTGGCTGTCGCTGGCGTTGGGGCCGGTCAGCCTGCCGCTGTTCGATACATTACGCGCGGCGTTACGCATGCTCGGCCTGCCGCTGGCACCGGACGGTCTGGAGCAGGCGGAGCTGATCCTGGGGCAGATTCGTTTGCCGCGTACTTTGCTCGGGCTGGCGGTCGGCGGTGTGTTGGCTTTGTCCGGTGTGGCAATGCAGGGCTTGTTTCGTAACCCGTTAGCGGATCCGGGGCTGGTCGGCGTTTCCAGCGGCGCGGCATTGGGCGCGGCGATCGCGATTGTTGGTGGCTCGTTTTTCGGCGGTCTGCCGGAATGGTTTGGACCGTATCTGTTGTCGGTCTGTGCGTTTCTCGGTGGGTTAGGGGTGACGGCGCTGGTCTATCGACTGGGGCGACGCAACGGCCAGACCAATGTTGCAACCATGTTGCTCGCGGGGATTGCCCTGACGGCGCTGGCCAGTTCGGCCGTCGGCTTGTTCACTTATCTGGCGGATGACGCGACGCTGCGCACGCTGACCTTCTGGAACCTTGGCAGCCTCAATGGCGCCAGTTACGCGCGGCTGTGGCCTTTGCTGATCATCAGCGCTGGTGTCGCATTGTGGTTGCCGCGTCGGGCGAAAGCGCTGAATGCCTTGCTGCTCGGAGAATCCGAGGCCGGGCATTTAGGCATCGAAGTCGAGCGGCTCAAGCGTGAATTAGTGTTTTGTACGGCGCTGGGGGTTGGCGCCGCAGTGGCGGCAGCCGGGATGATCGGTTTTGTCGGGCTGGTGGTGCCGCATCTGGTGCGCTTGCTGGCGGGGCCGGATCACAAAGTCTTGCTGCCGGCATCGGTGTTGGCGGGGGCGAGCCTGTTGCTGTTGGCTGATCTGGTCGCGCGATTGGCGCTGGCGCCGGCAGAATTGCCGATCGGTATTGTCACCGCGTTTATCGGTGCGCCGTTCTTCCTCTATCTGCTGTTACGAGGGCGCGCCTGATGTTACGTGCACAGGATCTGCACATTCAGCGTGGTCGCAAGACAGTGCTCAGCGATGTCACGCTGCAGCTTGAACCGGGTGAAGTACTCGGTGTGCTGGGGCCGAACGGTGCCGGCAAAAGTACCTTGCTGGGCGCCTTGTGCGGCGAGTTGGCGGCGAGCAACGGCGGGGTTTCCCTCGACGGGCAGGCGTTGAGTCACTGGACTGGCCCGCAACGTGCGCAGCGATTGGCGGTATTGCCTCAAGTGTCGACCCTGGATTTTGCTTTCCGCGTCGAAGAGGTGGTCGGCATGGGCCGCTTGCCTTGGCAGAGTGGTCGGGTGCGGGATGACGAAATCATTGCGGCGGCGTTGACGGCGGCGGATGCCGGGCACTTGAGCGGTCGCAGTTATCTGGCGCTGTCCGGTGGCGAGCGTCAGCGTGTGCATCTGGCGCGGGTGCTGGCGCAGCTTTGGCCGGGGCAGGCCGGGCAGACGCTGCTGTTGGATGAGCCGACGTCGATGCTCGATCCGCTGCATCAACACACAACGCTGCAGGCCGTGCGCGAGTTTGCTGATCGTGGCGCCGCGGTATTGGTGATCCTGCATGATCTGAATCTGGCGGCGCGTTATTGTGATCGCATTCTGCTGCTGGAAGGCGGGCATCCGGTGGCGCTGGATACACCGCAGCAGGTTTTGCGACCGGACACGCTCCAGGCCGTATTCGGTCTCGAAGTGTTGGTGCAGCCGCACCCGGAGCGTGGGCATCCGCTGATTATCGCCCGCTGACTGGATCATCGAGGTGATTGCATGCGTGGGATGTGGCTGTTGGCGGTGGTGTTGCTTGCGGGGTGTCAGCATGCGGTGGTGCCACCGCCGGTCAGTGGCGAGATTCGCGATCTACGCAACGGCGAAGTGCTGACGGCGCAGCAGCTGGTGAAGCGCTTGGCTGAGCCTGAGCGGTTGATCATCGGTGAGCAGCATGACAATGCCGATCATCATGCCGCGCAGTTGTGGCTGTTGCGCTCGCTCGGCGAGCAGCGGCCGCAGGGCAGTCTTCTAATGGAAATGTTCACGCCGGACCAGCAGCCTCGTGTTGACGAGGCACGCCAGACGAAAACGCCGTCCGCTGATCTGCCCGGTGCATTGGCCTGGCAGGACGGTTGGGACTGGAATCTCTATGGGCCGATTGTCCGCTTCGCGCTCACTCAACCTTATCCGCTACTGGCGGCAAATCTGGATAGCGACGAGATTCGAACCTTCTATCGCAATCCGTCCGTGTTGAAGGGAGAGCGCAGCAATGCTGAGTCGGTGAAAGCCGTATTGTTGGAGCAGATCAGCGATTCCCACTGTGGCCTGCTGCCCGAATCACAGATGCCGGCAATGCTCGCTGTTCAGCAACAACGTGATCGGCGTATGGCCGAAGGGCTATTGGCGGCCCCGACACCTTCAGTCTTGCTGGCCGGTGCGTGGCATGCGCGCAAGGATGTTGGCGTGCCGTTGCATGTTGTGGATTTGGGCGCCACGGAGTCCCCGACGGTGTTGATGCTGGCAGAGCAGGGCACCGTGATAACGGCAGCGATGGCCGATTACGTTTGGTACACGCCCGCCGCGCCCAAGCAGGATTACTGCGAGCAGATGCGCAAACAGTTCGGCAAATGACTTTTCCACAGGCAAAAAAAGACCCGGTAAAAACCGGGTCAAATAACCGTGATTAGCCTGATGAGGAGATAATCTGAGAGTCCGAACCAAGGGCTTTTCAGAATATCGACTGATCTCGCGACCAGTTGTGATAATCATAGCGATTCTCATTACCGAGTCAACAACTGTTTTTCCGTTTCTTTGAATTCGTCTGGTAAATGGCCGGAACACCCCGTAAACAAAGGGTTCAGCGCAGGCTTTCCGGTGGGGGTATTCGTGTGATCTGCCGATTCAGCTGGCCGATCCGCCGCGCCATGCTCTCGATCAGGCTGTGGGCGATCTTCGGATTGGTGCGAGTCATGCTCAAGAATTGTTCACCGGGAATCAGCATTATTGTGCTCGGTTCTCGGGCGATGACCGTGGCACTGCGTGGCTCGCCGGTGAACACGGCCATAGCACCAAAAATTTCGTCCTTGGGCACGTCGCCAACTTTCTGCCCGTCTACAAACGCTTCGGCATGCCCGTCGATGATTACGAACACGTGGTCAGCTGCGTCACCCTGGCTGATCAGGGTTTCACCGGCTTCGACCCGTTTGAAACCGTTGGTGCTGCGAAACTCGCGTGGCTTCAGCTCCGCGACGGCATGGGCAAGGATTGCCATTTGCCCGAGCAGATACTCCAGAAACTGCTCTGCCCGATGAGTGTCGGCATGCAAATGCTGGAAAAACTCACCACGCCGATAGGGCGTCAAGCGCAATGCCCCTTCATTGCATAAACGGCAATCAGCCCAGTTCTCACCTTGCTGGAGGCCGATCAAATCACCCTCCTGCCAATAAAACAGCGGGCGGGCGGCGATACAGCCGCTGATCCCACCTTCATTGAGCAGGAATAGCTGATCGGCGGGCAATTGCGCGAGCAAATCATCCGACGCTTCCAGCTCCAGAGTCGGCCCGCAAGGCGCCAAATCGCGCAGCCACAGTGCAGGCAAGCTCTGCAAACGGTTGATCAAGGCATCGGCCCAGGCCGATTGTTCCCCCAGTAAATACATAACGGTCTATGCCCGTTCAGTTCTTGTGGCGCGAGGAAATGGCTTCAAGCTGCTTGTTCAAGGCGTCCTTGCGTTCGGCGGGGATGTCGTTCCAGTGCACATCCATCAGCGCGCCTTCAATCGCATACAACAACACCTTCGATGCGCGAAACCCGCGGGTACGCACGGCCCGGTAGGCATCCACTGCGCCCAGGCGACGCAAGTCCGAGGCGCTGTGGATGCCCACGGCATGCAGCCATTGCGCCGACGTCTTGCCAAGATTCTTCAGGTGTTGCAGTTCATCATTCATCAAGCCTCCTTGCGACGGCCGAATGGTGCGTGGGCGAGCTTCTCAGGAGTGTAGCCATCAGTAGGAAAAGCGTGGTTGTTTGGTCGGATTCAACGCAAACGCTTCTAAGAAGGGCGCTTTTAAGGGCTGCGAGCGCAGATGAGGAGGGGGGAACACAAATCAATGTAGGAGTGAGCCTGCTCGCGATAGCGGACTTGCAGGCACACATGTGTTGAATTCTAAACCGCTATCGCGAGCAGGCTCACTCCTGCAGGGACGGCGTTGTGTCAGGGAACAATGAGGCGATCAGCGGGTGCGATAACGCAAACGCGTGCCGAAATTCATCGACATCAGAATCTCGTCAGCGCTCAGCTCCGGCGGGAAATACGCCCCGGAAATCTGTGCGTGAGCCAGGCTTGCACCTTCCAGCGACGCATTGCGGAAATCGATGCCACGCAGATCGGCGGAACGGAAGTACGCGTCCCGGAAATCCACGCCATCGGCGTTCAGTTCACGTAAATCGAGACCACGGAAATCGCCGCCGACCATGTCGATCGGGCCATCCTGTGGGCGCTCTTTGTTGAAACCTGTGATGTCATCTTTGTGCAGCAAGGCATACAGCGGGGTGTCGAGAAGTTTCGGCTGGCTCATGTCATATCACCGTTGGTTTTATGACGCCAGTATAGTGCCACTATTTGACGGCCGTGAAGCGAGCGAGGGCTTCACGGCCGAAATAGTTTCTTACAGGCCTGGCAGGCGCTGACGGATCTGCGCGACCACGGTGTCCAGCGTGCCGGATTCGTTGGTCTGCACGCGTTTGCTGCGCAGGATTTCTTCCGGCGTCAGCGCTTCACGATTGGCCTGCTGCGCTTCGATTACGGCCAGGGTGGCGTCAGACGGATCCTGTTTGTCGGCCTGACGAATCGCCAGCCAGCTCTCGATCACCGCTTGCGGTGCGTTGCAGTCGAGGATCAGGAATGGTGTGCCGGTGGCTTCGGCAATTTTTGCCGCGTTGTCGCGTTGCTCGCGTTTGAGGTAAGTGGCATCGATCACCACCGGGAAACCGGCGTGCAGGATGACTTCAGCAATTTCATGCAGGCGTGCGTAGGTCGCGGTGCTGGCGTCGGCGCTATAGATGCCGGCCTGCACGTCGTTGGCCACGGTTTGCTCGCCGAACAAGCGCTTGCGCTCGACATCGGAGCGCAGGCGGATGGCACCCAGCGCTTCGACCAGACGCATGGCCACGTGGCTTTTGCCAACCGCGGAAACACCGTGGGTGATCGCCATGAAACGCGAGGGAATGGTGCTGTAGCTCTCCGCCAGGTTGGCGTAGTTGCGGTACTGGCGCAGGGTGGTGGCGCGCTGCACTGGTGTTGCGTCTGCCGGCATGCTGAACAGCGCAACCTTGGCGCGAACCAGTGCGCGGTAGGCTTTGTAGAAGTTCAGCACTTCCAGGCCTTGATAGTCGCCGGTCAACTCGAGGTACTGGCTGATGAAGCGGCGCGCCAGGGATTTCAGGCCACGGTCTTCCAGGTCCATCGCGAGGAAACCGGTGTCGGCCCAGACGTCCGTGAAACGGAACGGTTCGTTGAACTCGATGCAGTCGAAGATCACCACTTTGCCGTCAATGACCGTGGCGTTGCCCAGGTGAATATCGCCGTGGCATTCACGGGTAAAACCTTCGGTTTTGCGCTGAGCGAACAGTGGCTTGAGACGTTCGAAACTGCTTTCGGCCCAGGCTTTCAGTGCGTCGAGTTGCAGCAGATCGTTTTTGTCGCTGAGGAACGGCAGGATCTGCTCGAAGTTTTGCGCGACCGGCGCCATTACGCTGTCCGGGGTGCCGGCATCGTGTTCGGCCGGGACTTTTGGCGCGGTGAGGTGGAAGCGCGCAATCTGCTCGGCCATCTCGTCGATGTGCTGGGTGGTCAGCTCGCCATTGGCTTGCAGGGTGCTGAGCAAACCGCTCTGCGGGAACTGGCGCATTTTCAGCACGTATTCGATCGCTGCGCCGTCGCCGCCCAGTTGCGGTGCTTCAACGCTGCCAGTCACCGGCAACACTTCCAGATACAAATCATCAGTCAAACGCTGGTTCAAACGCAGCTCTTCTGCGCAGAAATGTGCACGCGATTCGAGACCGGTGAAGTCGAGGAAGCCGAAATTTACCGGTTTCTTCACTTTATAAGCGAAGGGACCGGTGAGGATCACCCACGAGATATGGGTTTCGATGACCTGAAACCCTTCGACAGGGTGCGGGTAGAGGGCCGGGTTTTGCAGGGCAGCGATCAGTGACTGGCTCACGGGCGATCCTTCAGAGACTGGGGGAAATTCGAGGTGGCCATTATGGCCGCTCGCCAGCCCGACGCAAACCTCGGAGCGCTCCTGTTGAGGATGAATAAAGTGCGTATAATCCGCCGCCATGACTCGAACTCGATCCCCCCGTACCAAGAAAAAGCCACCCTCCAAGGGCCTTAGCCCGTGGTTGAGCTGGGCCATTAAACTCAGTCTGGTCGGCCTTGTCGTGCTGGCCGGCTTCGCCGTTTACCTCGATGCCGTGGTGCAGGAGAAGTTCTCCGGCAAACGCTGGACCATCCCGGCCAAGGTCTACGCGCGGCCGCTTGAGCTGTTCGTCGGACAAAAGCTCAGCAAGGACGATTTCCTTACCGAACTCGATGCCCTTGGCTATCGCCGTGAGGCGGTCAGCAATGGCCCCGGCGCCGCAGCCGTCAGTGGCAATACGGTCGATCTGAATACCCGTGGCTTCCAGTTCTATGAAGGCCTGGAAAAACCGCAGCCGGTACGCGTGCGTTTCTCCGGCGATTACGTCGCAGAACTGTCGGCGACCAACGGTTCAAAGTTATCCGTAGTGCGCCTTGAGCCGTTGATGATCGGCGGCATTTATCCAAAGAATCTCGAAGACCGCATTCTGATCAAACTCGATCAGGTGCCGCCGTATCTGCTCGAAACCCTGGTCGCTGTAGAAGACCGCGACTTTTATAGCCACTGGGGCGTGTCGCCGAAGTCGATTGCCCGCGCTGTCTGGGTCAACACCTCTGGCGGCAAGATGACCCAGGGCGGCAGTACGCTGACCCAGCAGTTGGTGAAAAACTTCTACCTGACCAGCGAACGCAGCCTGACTCGCAAGCTCACCGAAGCAATGATGGCGATGCTGCTGGAGTTGCATTACGACAAGAAGGAAATTCTTGAGGCTTACCTCAACGAAGTCTTCGTCGGACAGGACGGTCAGCGTGCGGTGCACGGTTTTGGTCTGGCCAGCCAGTTCTTCTTCGGCCAGCCATTGTCCGAGCTGAAACTGCATCAGGTGGCGTTGCTGGTCGGCATGGTCAAAGGCCCGTCCTACTACAACCCGCGTCGTAATCCTGAGCGCGCGCTGGAGCGGCGTAACCTGGTGCTCGACGTGCTTGAGCAGCAAGGCGTGGCGACTGCCGAACAGGTCGAAGCGGCGAAGAAAATGCCACTGGGCGTGACCACGCGCGGCAAGCTCGCCGACAGCTCGTTCCCGGGCTTTATCGATCTGGTCAAACGCCAGTTGCGTGAAGACTACCGCGACGAAGACTTGACCGAAGAAGGCCTGCGCATCTTCACCAGTTTCGATCCGATCCTGCAGATGAAGGCCGAAGCGTCGGTC
Source organism: Pseudomonas sp. GM24 (assembly GCF_000282235.1). Taxonomy (NCBI): domain Bacteria; kingdom Pseudomonadati; phylum Pseudomonadota; class Gammaproteobacteria; order Pseudomonadales; family Pseudomonadaceae; genus Pseudomonas; species Pseudomonas sp. GM24. The sequence continues at coordinate 15,747 of NZ_AKJR01000125.1, forward strand.
AACGACACCTTCAAACGTCTGGCCGGGCGCAAGGGTTCTGATGACGTGGAAGCGGCGATGGTTGTGACCAATCCGGAAACCGGCGAAGTCCAGGCCATGATCGGCAGCCGTCAGGCCAGTTATGCCGGTTTCAACCGCGCACTGGATGCCGTGCGGCCGATTGGCTCGTTGATCAAGCCTGCGGTTTATCTGACTGCGCTGGAAAAACCGAGCCAGTACACCCTGACCAGTTGGCTGTCCGACGATCCGTTGTCGGTCAAAGGCGCGAACGGTCAGGTGTGGAAACCACAGAACTATGACCGTCGCTCTCACGGTACCGTGTTCCTTTATCAGGGCTTGGCGCATTCCTACAACCTGTCGACTTCGCGTCTGGGCCTGGAAGTCGGCGTGCCGAATGTATTGAAAACCCTGGGTCGACTGGGCGTGACGCGTGAGTTCCCGGCATTCCCGTCGATGCTTCTCGGCGCTGGCGGCATGACCCCGATCGAAGTCGCGACCATGTACCAGACGCTGGCCAACGGTGGTTTCAATACGCCGATGCGCGGGATTCGTAGCGTGCTGACCGCCGAGGGCGAGCCGCTCAAGCGTTATCCGTTTCAGATTGAGCAGCGCTTCGATCCGGCGTCCATTTATCTGATCCAGAACGCCATGCAGCGCGTAATGCGTGAAGGTACCGGCAGCTCGGTTTATAACGTGCTGCCCAAGACTCTGACGCTGGCGGGCAAGACCGGTACCAGTAACGATTCCCGTGACAGCTGGTTCGCCGGTTTCAGTCAGGATCTGCTGGCGGTGGTCTGGTTGGGTCGTGATGACAACGGCAAGACACCGTTCACCGGGGCGACTGGTGCGCTGCAGGTCTGGACCAGTTTCATGCGCAAGGCCGATCCGCTGCCGCTGGACATGCCGCAACCGGACAACGTCGTGCAGGCGTGGGTCGATTCGCGTACCGGGCAGGGCTCCGATGCCAACTGCCCGGGGGCGGTGCAGATGCCGTATATTCGCGGCAGCGAACCGCCACCCGGCGCCGCCTGTGCGGGCGAAACGCCTGCTTCCGGCGAGTCGGTGATGGATTGGGTCAAGGGCTGGATGAATTAAGCGAAGAGGGTTTCAAGTGAACAAGTGGTTGATTCCAGCGGTGACCGCCGTGGCTTTGCTCAGCGGCTGCTCTACCGTACAGCGTGGTTCGATTCCGGTGGTTGATTCCGGTACTGCGGTGTCCAACAGCGAGCGTATTTCGGCCAATGGCGGTTTCCGTCAAACGACGGTGAAGCGTCCTGCGCAGGGCCAGACTCAGGCCATTCCGCAAGGTGATACTGGTGTGGTGGTGATGGTGCCGGGCGGCGGCGCTGCCGTGTCGACACCGATCAGCGCTTCGCCAATCGTGCCAGGCCCGGCATCCGGCGGTATCACGGCGGGGCCGTACAATCCTTCGCCGGCCGAGTCCGCGCCGATCAATTCCGGCAGCTACAGCATGCCGTCGACGCCCAGCGGGATTCCTTCGGCCAGCAGCGGCGGTGGCTTGTCGGCAGATGAGCAACTGGACGGTCCGGTGCTTGCCTTGCTGACGACAGCTCAACAACAACAGGCCGGTGGCGACCTCAATGGCGCGTCGTCCAGCCTGGAGCGTGCTCAGCGTGTGGCGCCGCGTGAGCCGCAAGTGCTTTATCGTCTGGCGCAGGTGCGCATGGCCCAAGGTGACGCGCCGCAAGCAGAGCAGTTCGCCCGTCGTGCGTTGACCATGGCCAACGGTCGTCCGGACTTGCAGGCCAGCCTATGGGAAATCATTGCTCAGTCCCGTGAGAAACAAGGCGATTCCGCCGGCGCCGCTCAGGCCCGTCAGAAGGCCAAGGTTTCGCTGTGATGGATGCTCGTTTCCCGAAAATCGCTGATCAGCTGTTGCTGATCGAGCGTGAGCTGCGCACACAAGGCTGGTGGGATGAGGTTTCTCCGTCGGCTGAAGCGCTGAGCAGTGTCGAGCCGTTTTCGGTCGATACACTGGACTTCGAGCAGTGGCTGCAATGGATCTTCCTGCCACGCATGAAGATGATCCTTGAACAGGATTTGCCGTTGCCGAATGCTTCGGGGATTCAGGAAATGGCCGAAATGGTCTTCGCCCAGCGCAACCTGGGTGGCAAGGATCGTCAGTTGCAGGTGCTGCTCAAAGAGTTTGACCTGCTGATCACTGCCTCGCGCTAACCCAGACTGACACCCTGCGATCTTTTGATCTTGTTTTTGAAAGCAAAATCAAGAGATCGCAGCCTGCGGCAGCTCCTACAGGTGTCTATTCACAATTCTGCGCGATTTGTTTCTGTGCCTCGACGATGCGTTCCTGACGCTGTGCATCATCCAGCCGGCGCATCTGCCCCTCCACCTCCTCCCTCAAACGCGGATTGTTCTGCAATTGCGCAAGGTTCGTCCGTGCCTGCTCGCAAAACTGCTTGAGCTGCGCCTGCTGGTCAGCCACCTGTTTCTTCACCTTGTCGTCGATAGCCTTCTGGTCACCGAGTACACCGCTGCCCGGCATTGCCCCGGGCTTGGGCGGGGGCGACGAGGGCGTCTGCAAGGTCGTCGACGGCTGGCCCGCTGGCGGCTGCGCATCGAAATGCGTGACGCCTTGAGCGTCGACCCATTTGTAGATTTGAGCGGCCATGCCCCATGGGCTGATGCCGATCAGCAGAGTGAGGAGGAGCGTTCGCATGCTGAATCCTTGGTAAAAGTGCGCAATTGACACTAACAGAGTAGCGGTTTTCAGGTTTTTTCTTGCGTTCTCATGTGTTTACCCACAATTAACCACATAGACGGCTTGACTTGGAGAGGGCGAAACAGAAGAATCCAAAGTCCGCTGTAGAGGGACTGCCAGAAGCAGACCCACTCGGTAGATCATGAGGCGCACATCCGCGCCGACCTGTTACACCCGCAACGCGTTACCTCGCGCTGGGTGGGAAAGGCCCGCAACACTTGGGACGATCCCAATACTTGCTCAGTCAGTGCTGACGTAGTCGGCGACCACCGTCGCTCATGCTCTGCCGAGAAGTAAACCTATTAAGACCCGCCCCTTTTTTGTGGACGGTATTCTGGCGTTTTAGAGGTGAACAACGTGGAGCTTTTATCTGGCGGTGAGATGCTCGTCCGCTTTTTGCGTGACGAAGGCGTCAAATATATCTACGGGTACCCGGGTGGTGCTCTCCTGCATGTTTACGATGCCCTGTTCAAAGAACCGGAAGTGACTCACATCCTGGTTCGTCACGAACAAGCGGCAACCCATATGGCTGACGGTTATGCCCGTGCCACCGGTAAAGCCGGCGTGGTATTGGTGACTTCCGGTCCTGGCGCCACAAACGCCATTACCGGGATCGCGACCGCCTATATGGACTCGATTCCAATGGTGATCATTTCCGGTCAGGTGCCAAGCACCATGGTCGGCACCGACGCGTTCCAGGAAACCGACATGATCGGTATCTCCCGGCCGATCGTGAAGCACAGCTTCATGATCAAGCACGCTTCGGAAATCCCGGAAGTCATGAAGAAGGCCTTCTACCTGGCGCAATCCGGTCGTCCGGGCCCGGTCGTGGTCGATATCCCGAAAGACATGACCAACCCGGCCGAGAAGTTCGAATACATCTTCCCGAAAAAAGCCAAGCTGCGTTCCTACAGCCCGGCCGTTCGCGGTCACTCCGGGCAAATCCGCAAGGCGGCAGAAATGCTCCTGGCGGCCAAGCGCCCAGTGCTCTATTCGGGTGGCGGCGTGATCCTCGGCAACGGTTCTGCACCGCTGACCGAACTGGCGAAAATGCTCAACCTGCCCGTGACCAACACGTTGATGGGCCTGGGTGGTTTCCCGGGTACTGATCGTCAGTTCATCGGCATGCTCGGCATGCACGGCAGCTACACCGCCAACCTGGCGATGCACCATGCTGACGTGATCCTCGCGGTCGGCGCACGTTTCGACGATCGCGTGATCAACGGCGCGGCGAAGTTCTGCCCGAACGCCAAGATCATCCACATCGATATCGACCCGGCTTCGATTTCCAAGACCATCAAGGCCGACGTGCCAATCGTTGGCCCGGTGGAGAGCGTCCTGACCGAAATGGTTGCGATCCTCAAGGAAATCGGCGAGACCCCGAACAAGGAGTCCGTTGCCAGTTGGTGGAAGCAGGTTGATGAATGGCGCGGTGATCGCGGCCTGTTCCCTTACGAGAAGGGCGACGGCAGCAAGATCAAGCCACAGACCGTGATCGAAACCCTCTGCGAAGTGACCAAGGGCGATGCCTTCATCACTTCCGACGTGGGCCAGCACCAGATGTTCGCTGCGCAGTACTACACGTTCAACAAGCCGAATCGCTGGATCAACTCCGGTGGTCTGGGCACCATGGGCTTCGGTTTCCCGGCGGCCATGGGCATCAAGTTGAGCTTCCCGGATGACGATGTTGCCTGCGTCACCGGCGAAGGCAGTATCCAGATGAACATCCAGGAACTGTCGACCTGCCTGCAATATGGCTTGCCAGTGAAAATCGTCATCCTCAACAACGGTGTTCTGGGGATGGTGCGTCAGTGGCAGGACATGAGCTACGGCAGCCGTCACTCGCATTCCTACATGGAATCGCTGCCTGACTTCGTCAAGCTGGCTGAAGCCTACGGCCACGTCGGCGTACGCATCACCGAATCGAAAGATTTGAAGTCGAAAATGGCAGAAGCGTTCGCCATGAAGGATCGCCTGGTGATCATCGACGTTTCGGTCGACACCAGCGAGCACGTCTATCCGATGCAGATCAAAGACGGCTCGATGCGCGATATGTGGCTGAGCAAGACGGAGCGTACTTAATCATGCGGCACATTATTTCCTTGCTTCTGGAAAACGAACCCGGCGCTCTGTCTCGCGTAGTCGGCCTGTTCTCGCAGCGCAACTACAACATCGAAAGCCTGACCGTGGCTCCGACCGAAGACCCGACCCTGTCGCGTCTGACGCTGACCACCGTTGGCCACGATGAAGTCATCGAACAGATCACCAAAAACCTGAACAAGCTGATCGAAGTGGTCAAGCTGGTGGACCTGTCGGAAAGCGCTCACATCGAGCGCGAGCTGATGCTGGTCAAGGTCAAGGCCACTGGCGCCCAGCGCGCCGAGATCAAACGCACCACCGATATTTACCGTGGACAGATCGTCGACGTCAGCGCCAGCGTGTATACCGTTCAATTGACCGGTACCAGCGACAAGCTCGACAGCTTCATTCAGTCCATCGGCACCGCATCGATTCTGGAAACCGTCCGTAGCGGCGTGACCGGCATTGCCCGCGGCGACAAAGTACTCAGCATCTAAACCAAATTAGCGAATGGCCTGAACGGCCTGGATATATAGGGGAAATTCATGAAAGTTTTCTACGATAAAGACTGCGACCTGTCGATCATCCAGGGCAAGAAAGTTGCCATCATCGGTTACGGTTCCCAGGGCCACGCCCAAGCGTGCAACCTGAAAGACTCCGGTGTCGACGTTACCGTTGGTCTGCGTAAAGGTTCGGCCACCGTTGCCAAAGCAGAAGCTCACGGCCTGAAAGTGACCGACGTTGCTTCCGCTGTTGCTGCTGCCGACCTGGTCATGATTCTGACCCCGGACGAGTTCCAGTCTTCCCTGTACAAGAACGAAATCGAGCCGAACATCAAGAAAGGCGCCACCCTGGCCTTCTCCCACGGCTTCGCGATCCACTACAACCAGGTTGTACCGCGTGCCGACCTCGACGTGATCATGATCGCGCCGAAAGCTCCGGGTCACACCGTACGTTCCGAGTTCGTCAAGGGCGGCGGTATCCCTGACCTGATCGCGATCTACCAGGACGCCTCGGGCAACGCCAAAAACGTTGCGCTGTCCTACGCCGCTGGCGTTGGTGGCGGTCGTACCGGCATCATCGAAACCACCTTCAAGGACGAGACCGAAACCGACCTGTTCGGCGAACAAGCCGTTCTGTGCGGCGGTACCGTTGAGCTGGTCAAAGCCGGTTTCGAAACTCTGGTTGAAGCTGGCTACGCGCCGGAAATGGCCTACTTCGAGTGCCTGCACGAACTGAAGCTGATCGTTGACCTCATGTACGAAGGCGGTATCGCCAACATGAACTACTCGATCTCCAACAACGCCGAGTACGGCGAGTACGTGACTGGCCCGGAAGTGATCAACGCCGAGTCCCGTCAGGCCATGCGCAACGCCCTGAAACGTATTCAGGACGGCGAATACGCCAAAATGTTCATCAGCGAAGGCGCAACCGGCTACCCTTCGATGACCGCCAAGCGTCGTAACAACGCCGCTCACGGCATCGAAGTCATCGGCGAGCAACTGCGCTCCATGATGCCGTGGATCGGTGCCAACAAGATCGTCGACAAAGCCAAAAACTAAGTCGTCGTCCCTTGTATGAAAAAACGCGGCCTCGGCCGCGTTTTTTCGTTTGAGCCGGTGGTTCTGGTATAAAGCTGCAGCGTTTGTGGCCGAACTGTCGTCCTCAAGCACCTGTCGAATTTTCTCCAAACCGTTGCAAGGTAATGTCCATGAGCGAACGTCCCGAAGAGCCGAACAAGGCTTCTGACGCCGAAAGCCTGCTGCCTATCGATGAACACATCGAGGAAGGGCACGACGCAGAAGGTCGTAAAGTCCGGCATCGTGGTATCTATCTGCTGCCGAATCTGTTCACCACTGCGAACCTGTTCGCAGGGTTTTACTCCATCATCAACTCGATGAGCGCCCAGGCGGCCTTGAGTGCCGGTGATTCCACCAACGCGAGCAAGTATTTTGCTTTTGCCGCGATCGCGATCTTCGTTGCCATGGTGCTCGACGGCCTCGACGGTCGTGTCGCGCGCATGACCAATACACAAAGTGCCTTCGGCGCCGAGTACGACTCGCTGTCGGACATGGTCGCGTTCGGTGTTGCACCGGCGTTGCTGGCATTCGGTTGGGCTTTGGGCGATATGGGCAAGGTCGGCTGGATGGTCGCCTTTATCTATGTAGCAGGCGCGGCGTTGCGTCTGGCGCGCTTCAATACTCAGGTCGGTACGGCGGACAAGCGCTATTTCATCGGTCTGGCCAGTCCGGCTGCTGCTGGTGTGGTGGCGGGGATTGTCTGGGCGTTCAGCGATTACGGCATTCAGGGTTCGAAGATGTCGTTCCTGGTTGCGTTGATGGTGGCGGCCGCCGGCATGCTGATGGTCAGCAACATCAAGTACAACAGCTTTAAAGAGCTGGATCTGAAAGGGCGCGTACCGTTCGTGGCTATCCTTGCTGTGGTGCTGGTGTTTGCCGTGGTATTCAGCGATCCACCGCGCATTCTGTTGCTGGTGTTCCTTGCTTACGCGGCGTCCGGCCCGGTTCAGTACCTGTTGCATCTTCGTCGGCACAAAAAAGCCGAGTGATGTAATTTCCCGCATACTCCGCAGTCTATGGGTGCATCTGTCCTCCAAAGCTGCGGAGTTGCCATGTTGATCAAAGTCCCCAAAGCGTCCGACTGCCACGAGTCGGATGTCACACCTGAATCCATCTATCTTTCTCGCCGCCAATTGCTGGGGGCCACTGCTGCCGGTATCGCCGTCAGCAGCCTGCCGCGCTGGGCCAATGCCGACGATGCGGCGCGGTATGCCGATGTCGAGCCGGGCAAGGCACCTGCATGGTTCATCGAGAAGCTGCCTTCTACTAAATGGGGAGCGGTCAACGTCAAGGATGAGGCGATCACGCCTTATAAAGACGCCACTCACTACAACAATTTTTATGAGTTCGGTACCGACAAGGGTGATCCGGCAGCTAATGCCGGCTCGCTGAAAACCGAACCATGGAGCGTAGTGATCGACGGGGAGGTGGGTAAGCCAGGGCGCTATGCGCTGGAAGACTTCATGAAGCCTTATCAGTTGGAAGAGCGTATCTATCGTTTGCGCTGCGTCGAGGCGTGGTCGATGGTCATTCCGTGGATTGGCTTTCCGATCTCGGCGCTGCTCAAGCAGGTCGAGCCAACGTCCAAAGCCAAATACATTCGCTTTGAAACCTTGCAGGATCCCAAGAGCATGCCCGGCCAGCGCTCCGGTTTTGCCTTGATCGATTGGCCTTATGTAGAAGGCTTGCGGCTGGATGAGGCGATGAATCCCTTGGCGATTCTGGCGGTAGGCATGTATGGCCGTGAATTGCCGAATCAAAATGGCGCGCCGCTGCGTCTGGTGGTGCCGTGGAAGTATGGCTTCAAGAGCGTCAAATCCATCGTGCGCATCAGTCTGGTCAGCGAGCAGCCGAAGACGACCTGGCAGAGCATTGCGGCAGATGAATACGGGTTTTATGCGAACGTGAATCCTACGGTTGATCACCCACGATGGACGCAAGCACGAGAGCGTCGCCTGCCGAACAGTCTGTTCAAGCCGAATGTTCGTGATACGCAAATGTTCAACGGCTATGCGGATGAAGTCGCTTCTTTATATGCAGGGCTCGATCTGCGGAAGAACTACTGATGCGATTCCCGTACTGGCGTATAGGCGTTTTCATTGCGACAGCGGTCTGGCCGATGCTGTGGTTGTATCAGGCGCTTGAGGATTTGCTTGGGCCGGATCCCGGCAAAGTGCTGGTTGATCGGCTGGGGCTGGGAACATTGGTCTTGTTATTGATCACCCTGAGCATGACGCCGATGCAGAAACTGACCGGCTGGGCAGGGTGGATTGCGGTTCGCCGGCAGTTGGGGCTCTGGTGTTTCGCCTATGTGGTTTTGCATCTGTGTAGCTATATGGCGTTCATTCTGGGTTTCGATTGGTCGCAGCTGACGGTCGAGTTGCGCAAGCGACCTTACATAATAGTAGGGGCGTTGGGCTTTCTCGGATTGTTGGCGTTGGCGGTGACTTCCAATCGCTACAGTCAGCGTCGTTTAGGTGTGCGCTGGAAGAAACTGCATCGTCTGGTCTACGTGATTCTGGGCCTGGGTTTGCTGCACATGTTGTGGATCGTGCGCGCTGATCTTGAGGAGTGGGCGATCTATGCCTTTATAGGTGCGGTGCTCCTGCTACTGCGTATTCCGCCGGTGACGCGTCGGATCCCGCGTTTGCTGGCTAAAAAGCAGGTTTTGCAAGAAAAGCGAAATTAACGGTTGACGGCAGATTTCAGATGTCTATAATTCGCCCCACTTCCGGCGCAGTCGAAACGGAAAACTCCTTGA
>NZ_AKJR01000126.1:0-2558 GCF_000282235.1 Pseudomonas sp. GM24
TGCGCGATGGCGCAGGACGCAAAGGAGCGCGCGCGCGATGAACAGGCAAGAGGGTTTTACGCTGATCGAGTTGATGGTGGTGCTGGTGATCATCGCCGGGGCGGGTTTAGGGCACGGAGTAATGAGCGTTGAATGGCCCTGATTGCGGAGTCCGGATGGCCGAGTTATGCGGTTGTTGCGCTTTGAACAGGTCATTGGCGCGGCGGGGAATGGGCGGTTGCTCAAGGTTGGCGTGGAGGTGTTTGACCGTAGTCAGGGGCGCTACCGTTGGCCACACTCGATACCCTGCTGAGCAGCCCATAAAGCTCCTGAGCCTGGCCCTCATATTTAGAAAAGGACTGGGCCAGGAGCCATTTTTTAGCCTACTTGTTTAGAACCACAGTGAAGGTCCGCGGCAGGGACGCGTCTCCAGCACCGTATAACGCCTTGGCTGTAATGCTGTGCAAACCTACGCTCAATCCAGTCAAGGAAAGGGCCCATTTCCCCGTTGGATCAACAGCGGCTGCACCTTTGGCAAACGCGCCATCAAACACTTCAACTTTCTGCGCTGGTTCCGCTGTACCGGCAAGTGTCACGCTGGTCTCGATGGTTGTGCCGCCATTTGCGATTTCTACGCCGCTGGCTCCTTTGACCGAAACGATAGTGGGTACGATTGCATTGGATTGGGATGTCGACATGGTGAAAACTCCGATAGTGAGATAAATGGAACGGAGTAATTCAACGCTGAAAAACGAAAAGGCACACCTGTCAGATCTGACAGGTAGCAGTGCTTTTTCGACGAGCGGTCGTCATCACTCAGGGTCGGTCAGCGCCGCGAGCAGTGCGAGGGTCTGGGCCATTTGGGGTGGGGAAAAGCGTGCGGTGAAGGTCATGGGTTGAATCTCCTTTTTATCCCTGCTGTCAGCCTACGCGGCAATTCTCTCCGTTTTATTTCACACGCCTTACATGTTGGCCGTGCACGATGGCGCAGGACGCAAAGGAGCGCGCGCGATGAACAGGCAACAGGGTTTTACGCTGATCGAGTTGATGGTGGTGCTGGTGATCATCGGCATCGCCAGTGCGGCGATCAGCCTGAGTATCAAGCCGGATCCGTTGCAGTTGCTGCGCAAGGATGCCGAGCGTGTGGCGCAGTTGCTGCAGGTTGCGCAGGCCGAGGCCCGCGCGGATGGCCGGCCGATTGTGTGGGTGAGTGATGCCAAGGGCTTTCGCTTTAGTCGGCGCAGTGACAGTGGCAAGGGGTTTGATCATTTCGCGCAGGATCCGCAGTTGCGGCCGCGTGCCTGGCAGAGTCCGAAGATGGAGGTGCGGGTGGAGCCGAAACAGAAGGTCGTGCTGAACGCTGAGTGGATCAATCCGCCGCTGCAATTGACGTTGTCGGATGGCTTGAATCGCTTGAGTGTGCTGCGTGATGGCAGCGGCAGGATCAGCCTGCAATGAAGCGCCAGCAAGGGTTTACGCTGATTGAGGTGATGGTCGCGATTTTGTTGATGGCGGTGGTGAGTCTGATTGCCTGGCGGGGGCTGGACAGTGTCACGCGGGCGGACAGTCATTTGCAGGCGAGCAGTGAGCAGAGTGACGGTTTGTTGCGGGCGCTGAATCAGTTGCAGCGGGATGTGGAGATGCGCGCGGGGATTGAGTTGACCGAGCCGAAGAAGGTTGGCGTGGATGATGAGCCGCCGAGCGCCCCGCCCGCTCTGACTGTGCGCAGTAGCGACAGTAAGGGGTTTCGTCTGGACATCATTCGGACGGCGGCGGATCAGCCGGGGGCGTTGCAGCGGGTGCGCTGGTGGGTCAAGGGCGACACGTTGTATCGGGCGGTGGCTGAGGCGCGGAGTCGGTATCCGTTGCCGGCGCCTGGGAATGGGGTTGCTGTTTTGAGTGATGTCAGTGATGTGCAGGTGCGGGTTTGGGAGGTGGATAAGGGGTGGCGGCAGTTGAGCGGGAATCGGCGGGAGGATCCGTTGGGGTTGGAGATTCGGTTGAGTCGGGGGACGGCGCAGGGGGTGGAGAAGTATCGGCAGGTAATTGGGCCGTTGGAGTGATACTGGCTGCAATGTGGATATCCGTGTAGGAGCTGCCGAAGGCTGCGATCTTTTGACTTTGAAGATCAAAAGATCGCAGCCTCCGGCAGCTCCTACATTGGGATTGGGTGCAGTCAGTTGGGGTTGGTTGGCTGGCAGGCCGTCATCGCTGGCAAGCCAGCTCCCACAGGAATTGGGTGAAGTCAGTCAGGGGTTGGTTGACTGGTTGGTCGTCATCGCTGGTAAGCCAGCTGCCACAGGAATTGGGTGAAGTCAGTCAGGGGTTGGTTGTCTGGTTGGTCGCCATCGCTGGCAAGCCAGCTCCCACAAAGACTGAGTGCAGCCGGTAGATATTGGTCCGCTGACAGGCCGCCATCGCTGGCAGGCCAGCTCCCAAAATTTCGATTCGCGAGCACAGCATGCGGCGAAGCCGCCCCACTCAATGGCCGAGTGTCAGCTCGCCGAAAGCTCTTGATCTTGATCCACGGGCGACGTCGGAAGGCTGAGTGGAGGGATTCATCCGGGGGTGGGAGCGCA